>JAQGKC010000500.1 GCA_028290305.1 Bradyrhizobium sp. | reverse complement strand
TGGCGCCTGGAGAGGTGGCAGAGTGGTCGAATGCACCGCACTCGAAATGCGGCATAGGTGCAAGCCTATCGGGGGTTCGAATCCCTCCCTCTCCGCCAATTCTATAATGTCCGGCCCGGACACATAGGTAACATCACGTACCTAAGACATGGGTGACACTTTCGGACGGCGGCTTTCTCAGGCTGCGAAGCCGAGGGACTTCTCTCCGCCTTTGAACTGCTGAGCGGGCCCTATCAACTGGGCCGCCGATCTCTCGGCGATGGTCGTTATCGAAGTTGGGCGCGCGCAGACCTAACCCGCCATTCGCCGTTTCGAGTGCGTTCGAGATCGAGATTATCGAGCCGGATATTTTCACCCAGAAAATCGATGAACGCGCGCACGCGTGCCGGCAACGGTCCGCCTTGCCCAAGGAAGACGGCGTGGATGTCTTCGCAGTCACCCGGATTGAAATTCTCCAGCACCGGTATGAGTCTGCCAGCTTCGATGTCGGGCCTGATATGAAACAGCGCGAGCCGCGCGAGACCAACTCCGCCAAGCGCGAGCGCACGCGCAGCCTCGCCATCGCTCGCTCGCGCCACCGGCGGCGGTAAAATCTCAACGGTTGCCTTTCCGTCCAGGAACGGCCAACCACCGATGGTGCGGAAGAAGGTCCAGCCCACGCCCTTGTGCAGTGCCAGGTCGCCGGGCTTGGCTGGTATGCCCGACCTGGCGAGGTACTCCGGCGCAGCGACGACGGCCATGCGGCTCGAGCCAAGCTTGCGTGCGATCAGGCCAGAGTCGCGTAAGGGACCGACGCGAATGGCGACGTCGGCGCGCTCCTGCATGAGATCGACGACAATGTCCGAGAACATGAGGTCGAGTGTAATTTCGGGATTCTGTGCCAGAAACAACGGCACCAGCGGCATGATGTGGCGCATGCCGAACGGAATGTTGCTGTTGACCCGCAGATGACCGCGCGGAAAAGCGCCGACGGCCGCTTCGCGCTCGGCCTCATCCATATCGGCGAGCACGCGTACCGCGCGATCATAGAAGGTCTTACCTTCAGGAGTGAGTTGCAGCCTCCGCGTCGACCGATTTACCAGGCGGCTACTGAGGCGACTTTCCAGCCGGGATACCAGCTTGCTCACGCCCGACGGCGTGAGCCGGAATTCGCGCGCAGCCGCGGTGAAGCCCCCGAGATCGACGACGCGAACGAACACCTCCATTTCGGCAGCACGGTTGGTGTCAAGGCGAGGCATGATGAATTCATCTCACAAATGAATAGAATTGTCGCGGTCTAATTCCAGTTTTTGTTCCCCGCCATGTTGGTCCGGTCAGACCACCACACCGGAATCGACCTCATGCCCATTGCCGTCTATGCGCTTACCGCCGGTGCCTTTGGCATCGGCACCACCGAATTCATTATTATGGGCCTCCTGCTGCAGGTGGCGGCCGACATGCACGTCTCGGTTTCGGCGGCCGGCCTGCTGGTCTCGGGCTATGCGCTCGGTGTCTTCGTCGGCGCACCGGTCCTTACGCTCGCAACACGGCGAATGCCCCGCAAGGCTGTTCTGCTGGCACTGATGGCGATTTTCACCTTGGGCAACGCCGCCTGTGCGCTTGCCCCGGGCTACGGCTGGCTGATGGCCGCCCGCGTGTTGACGTCGCTCGCGCACGGCACGTTCTTCGGCGTGGGATCGGTGGTGGCGACCGGACTGGTCGCGCAGGACAAGCGCGCTTCGGCGATTTCGACGATGTTCGTCGGTCTCACCGTAGCCACGCTGCTCGGCGTGCCGTTTGGGGCTTGGCTTGGTTTGCTGCTTGGATGGCGCGCAGTATTCTGGGCCGTCGCGGTGATCGGTGTGGTCGCCTTCGCTATTCTCGCTGTGTTTGTACCGGGCAATGTCGGTCACAACGAAGAACCGACGTCTCTGCGCGACGAGATGGCGGTTCTTGGCCGGCCGCAGGTCCAGTTGGGCCTCGCGGTGACAGTGTTTGGCTTCGCCGGACTCTTTACGGTTTTCACCTATATTCAGCCGATCCTGACCCACATCAGTGGATTTTCGCAAAGCGCCGTTTCGCCTGTTCTGCTGGTGTTCGGCGCCGGGCTTTCGGTCGGAAACGTTTTGGGCGGCCGGTTTGCCGATCGCGGCCTGACGCGCGCTTTGATCGGAACGCTTGCCGGCCTCGCCGTCGTACTCATCGCACTGGCGCCCGGCTTGTGGACGAAGATTTCGGTGGTGCCGTTGCTCGGTCTCCTGGGCGTTGTGGCTTTCGCCACCGTCGCACCGCTTCAGCTTCGCGTCCTTGAGAAAGCCGGTACAGCCGGACAGAACCTCGCCTCCAGTCTCAACATCGCAGCGTTCAATCTCGGCAATGCGCTTGGTGCGTGGGTTGGGGGCATAACGATCGATGTCGGGCTTGGATTTGCCGCACTGCCGTTGGTCGCCGCTGCGATCACCAGCCTCGGCCTCGTCGTCGCGCTGTGGAGTTTGCACCTCGACCGCAGACCGGTTTCGGCCATCGCGTAACCGGCAACGAGGGAAGGCATGCATGCAAAATCCGCAGCGTGTCTGATGAACATCAGACGCGCCAATGTCATGCCGTCAGGATCACGCTGCCTGTCGTTCGGCCTGCTTCGAGATCGGCATGGGCTCTCGCCGCATCGCGCAAATCATATTCTGCCCCGATGGGGTTGATCAGGCCATCCTGGAGCGCTGCCAAAAGATCAGTGCTGCCGCGGTGATAAAGCTCGGGGTCGTTGGCGTAGGCGATGGAGCTTGGCCGCACCAGGGCAATGGAACGAGCGAAGCCCAAGTCCTCCACCCGGACGGGTGGGATCGGCCCGGCCGGTTGTCCGAGGCTCGCCACGACGCCGAAAGGGCGAACCACACTCAGGGTTTGAGCCAGCATCGCGCCACCGATGCCGTCGATCGCCAAATGCACACCCTTTCCGTCCGCGATGACACGGGCCTGATCCGCCCATGCGGGCAGGGTATGCAACAGGACTTCGTTCGCACCGGCCGCCTGGGCTTGAGCAATCTTGGCCTCCGAGCCGACCGTTCCGATGACGTTGGCGCCAAGACGCCTGGCCCAGCGTGTGGCGATCTGGCCGAGGCCTCCGGCCGCGGCATGGATCAGCACCCAATCGCCAGCGCGGACGGCATGAACCTTGTGCAGCAGCATATGCGCCGTCAAGCCGCGCAGCATCGTGCTTCCAGCTACGCGATCCGAGATCGCATCCGGCAGTTTGATCAAACGTGACTCCGGCAGGACGCGGATTTCGGCATAGGCCCCGAGCGGCATGCCCGTATAGGCCACTCGATCTCCCGCCCGCAGGCGACGAACGCCGCGTCCGACAGTTTCAACGATGCCTGCTCCTTCGAAGCCAAGTACGGTCGGCAAAGCTGCGACCGGGTAGAGGCCGCTGCGATAGTAGATATCGACAAAATTGACCCCCATCGTCGTTTGGCGAAGGCGGACTTCGTCCGGTCCGGGATCGGGCACGTTGATGTCGATGGGTTGCAGCATTTCCGGGCCAGCCGGCCCCGTCATCGCCATAGCTGTCGGCATTGGATTCTCCTTTTGCAGAGGAGACAAACCACATCAGCATCGGTGACGAAATTCGGCATGTGCACGCAAATAATGTGCAATATTGCACAGATGATCGATTGGCAGGACTTTCACTATTTTTCCGTTCTCGCGCGTGCCGGTTCGCTCTCAGCCGCGGCGCGCGAGCTAGGCGTCGATCACGCCACGATCGGCCGACGGGTTGCCTCCCTCGAACGGGCCTTGGCGTTGAGGCTGGTCGATCGGTTGCCGCGCCGTTCAACGTTGACGCCGGAAGGCGTGGCGGTTGCCGCGCTAGTGGCCGGAATGGCGGAAACTGTGCAAGCGATTGAGCGCCGGGCGCGCGGTCTCACAGTGTCCGCATCGGCGACCGTGCGCATCAGCGCTTCGCCGGCCGTTGCAGCACGTTTGATCGCTCCACATGTCGTCGATTTCCATCGTGCTCATCCGGGAATTACACTGGTGCTGTCAGGTGCGGCTCAGAACGTAGCGCTCGATCGGGGAGAGGCAGAGCTTGCTGTCCGCATGACAAGACCGCAGGAGCCGGACCTCGTGGTCCAGCGGATCGGCGTGATGCGCTTCGCGCTCTATGCCACAGCAGATCATGCGGCTTTGCCACCGGAGAACTGGACGTTCATCGGCTACGACCCCGCACTTGATCATGTGACGCAGCAGCTTTGGCTGCGGACCCTTCTTGCAGGTCGTCCCATCGTATTTCAGGCAAGCGATTTGTTCGGGCAACAGGAAGCGGCACGCGCGGGATTGGGGGCGGTGGTGCTGCCCTGTTTCATGGGTGACGACGATGCGTCGCTGGTGCGACTGACTGTAAGTCCTGCGCCGCCAACCCGCGATCTCTGGCTTACTACATACCCGGACCTGAAACGCTCGCCCGCGATCCGCACGGTAATGACGTTTCTCGCGAACGTCGTCGGACAAGGATGCCCGATCCGAGCGCGCGGCTAATTGGGCTTTTCAGGTTTTGCAGGCGGTTACGAATGTCCCGATTTGCCGCGGATCTAAAACAGCTTTTCGCCGCCCGATGGCGCGCGCGCTCATCGAGCGCAGCGTCTTCATCGGGGGTCTCGAAGCAAATCAATCGAGACTTGCGAAATCCACGCTCCCGGTGATTCCATGACGAATGTTTGGCGGTTGCCTTTGGTGCGAACGGTCAGCAAGGCCGTGATGGTATCGCTTTCGACTTTCGCTTCGATAAGGCCGTTATCGTTTTGTCCCGAGACCTTGCCGCCCTGGCGATACTGACTCTCAAACCAGTTACCCGAAAGGGTGGTGCCATTTTCATCGATATTGGCACTCAAATCCATTTTGTAAGCGTCGCTGGCGCAGCGCACATTCATTTTCACCGATTGACCCGCGTTCTTGGGAACGTAGTCAACTTTGCACCGGACACGCTCGCGCGGTCCATCCGAGGGCTTCATCGAACCGCTGCCTGACCATGAACCAGCGACGTTATCGAAGCTCTGCTGCGCGCAAGCCGGTGCGGCGGCAAGACAAGCCGACGCGATGGCAAGAATGGTAATCAAGAGTGAGCATCGCAGCATCCGATGAATGATTGCCGGGTTCCGAAACATTGATCTTATCCTCGCGTGGGCGCGATCGTAATCGGCCCTGTTAGCATTTCGCCAAAAACCGAAATTGAGAAAGGAGAGGGTAGGTTGCATCTTTAACCAGCCTTCAGCGGGTCTCGGCAAGGTGCATATCGCTCAGCGTTGACGAAAGGCTGCGTGCGACGAGGTCCGCTATCGCCGCGTGCAATTTCTCGTTCTGAGCGGGATCGCCGCTGCCGGCCGCGAAACTTTCGTCGATCGCTCGGCTGGGGCCCGCAATCCTGACTGCCCCACCATCGTCCAACGGCGGCGCGGTCATCTTTTCAATGACGTGGAACGTCTTGCCATCGAAGACCCTGATTTCGTAGAGCGCATGGATCTGGTTGTAGGATTCCATCACCGTGCCGTATCTGATAAAACCTATCCCTTCAACCTTTCGGGTGCCGCCGCCGAAATTCGATTTTGCCTTGGTGATGATGATGTAAGCGTCCAACCCCTGCGGGGACACGTCGGTTTGAACGAGCTTCTTGAAGGGATCGTCACGGATGAGGTTGACGGGCGCGACCGGAGAATCCTTGACCGCCGCAAAGGCGGCTCGGTTGTAACTGACCGGCTGCACCTGAAAACGTCCATTCAAGACCTCCGTTACTTGCTGGACGATCAGGTCGTCGAGGCCCCAGGACCCGATCGAAAAGCTCTGGCTGCGGTTGTCCAGCCCGGTCAGCCCGCCTCTTGCGAAGGTGATTTGATCGCCAACCGCGGAGATGACGCCGACGGTCTTGACCGCCTGCAGTTTTGTCTGGCGGGTTTCAAAGTTCGCGCAAGCACTGACGCTGACAGCGAGAAGAACCGTCGCGAAGTTCACGCACGGACGGCGCATGGATGTCCTATCGTATTTTGACGTCGAATGAATAGGAGGCGCCAATGCCGACGGTGGTCTGGTTCGGCGAACCTCGAAGGGTCACGAGAGGGCTCGCCGCCGCGTCGCCAAGCAGCCGCTCGTACTCGACGTAGGAATGAACCTCCCATTGCGGATTGATCCGATAGGACACCTGTGCGCCGGCGCCGTACGAATGCGCGCCGCCCTTGGCGTTGAATATCGGCAGCCCTGTTGCCATTGCCTGCACGGCATCGATGCCAAAATAGGGCGAGGTTGCCTGGGTGCTTTCCCATGTGAAGCGCGGGCCGGCCGAGAGCGTGAGCCGCTGAAACACCGGCACGATGAAGTCCGCTGAGAAGTCGGCAACGGTGCCGTTGGGGCCGACCACGCCTTGGCGCACCTCGACGCGCGTGCGGAACCAGTCAACCG
>JAQGKC010000481.1 GCA_028290305.1 Bradyrhizobium sp. | reverse complement strand
GCCCTGCCCCAATGCATGTTCCAGCAAGGTCGTAAAATCAGCGCCGAACCGCGCCGTGATTTCATGGCGCGCGCGCGAAGCCACATCGCCGATGGTTTTCAGTCCGGCCCGGCGCAGCCCACGGGTGATGGCATCATCGGCGCCGAGTGCGGATACCGGCAGCGGCGCGACCGCATCGGCCTCTTCACCATCGCCGACGATGTTTCCCGAGACATAGCGCGTCATCGTGCGCGCGCAGATCGATGTGCCGGCAATCGCGCTGCTTACGGCAAAGCCCTGCCGCGCCAGCGCGCTACATACTGACCGCATCAGCGCGGCCTCGCCTCCGAACAGATGGGCGCAGCCGGTGATGTCGAGAAACAGGCCATGCGGGGAATCGAGCGCCACCAGCGGCGTGAAGCGGTCGCACCAGTCGGCGATGTCATTCAACGTCTTGAGATCGGCCACTTCATCAGCATCGAACACTCGCAACTGCGGACAGATCGCGCGGGCATTGGCCAAGGGCAAGCCGACCTCAAGGCCGAGATGCGCCGCGGCATCATCCAGCGCGGAAATTTGCAGCGCGTTGTTTTGCTTGGCGACGACGATCCAGGGATCATCGGAATTTTGTTTAACCCGTGCGTCGCTCGCGCGCGCGAGCTGACGTTTGATACGGTCGGTGGGCAGGCGCGGCAGCCACAGGCTGAGGATACGCCGCCGGTTTCTTGAAAAGGCACTCATCACATTTCCATTCCATGATCCACCGCCCAACAGGGCCATGACGGTTGCGGACTAGCTGCGCGTCGAAGACCGGCGCCCCCCATGCGTTCCAATCCACCGCAGGCACTAAAAGTGTGGCCGGCGGCGAATGCGCCGCGCGCACGATCCATCGTGTCTCCGCGGTTGAAGGCAACGGCTCCGCCGCCACCCGCAGCAGCAGACCGGTGACGCCAGACGCCTGCGCGGCCAGCGTCAGCTTGCGGCTCGCCACGAGATCGAGCTGACGTGCTTCACCCCAGACTTCCAACACCACAACGCCAACAGCATCGCAGGCAAGCGCATCGGCGGCAGTCCGCAACGCAGTGTCCACATCGGCCGCGCGCACGGTCACGAGGAGACGTGGGTCGAAGCCGAGTTCGGCCAGTCCGCTCATCGACAGCGCGCCCGATTCAATTTCGGTGAAATCCTGCCGCACCCATACCCAGGGACGCCGCGCCGCCGCCCGCCCCGCAAGCCCCGCGACGAAACCCGTTGCCGCGCCGCTCTGCCGTCCCTCGGCGAACACCTCGTGCATCGCACCCATGGCGAGGCCACCCTGCAGCGTCGCATCCGCGTCCGCATGCCCGAGCGCCACCCTGTCTGACATGTACGCATCGCCATGCGCCTCGAGGCGCTCGATGCTGCCGCGCAAAGTCGCAAGCGTGCTCGTGCGTGCGCCGATCATGCGCCGCTCCCTCAGAATTTGGTCCGTCACTGGTTCTTTGAATGAACCCGCGGCTGGCTCATTTGTTCATGATATGTTCTAATATAAAGCTAACACCGCCCACAGAGTCAATCGGGATCGGCGCTTTTGATTTTAGTGAGCAATCCCAATGGGATCGAAGGAACCTTCAGTGCCCTGCCCGCATTAGCCTCGCCTGCGGCAATGATATTCTCAACGGCGATCCGGAAAACGCCCATGACAATTGCGTCACGCACCTCCGACGACAGCCTCAAAACCTTGCGTGAGGAGGCTGCCGGCTGCCGCGCCTGCCATCTCTGGAAAAATGCGACGCAGACCGTGTTCGGCGAAGGCCCGCAGAATGCCCAGATCATGCTGGTCGGCGAGCAGCCCGGCGACAAGGAAGACCTTGCCGGGAAACCTTTCGTGGGCCCGGCGGGACAGATGCTCGACCGCGCGCTGGAAGAAGCCGGCATCGACCGCAAGAAAGTTTACGTCACCAATGCGGTGAAGCATTTCAAATTTGTGCCGCGCGGAAAAATCCGCCTGCACCAGAAGCCGAACACGCCGGAAATCAAGGCATGCCGGCAATGGTATGAACGTGAACTTAAGTCGATCAAACCGGATCTGGTGGTGGCGATGGGCGCCACCGCGGCGCAAAGCGTGTTCGGGAAAATCACGCCCATCAATAAAAATCGCGGGCGCCCGATCGATCTCGACGACGGAATCAAGGCGCTGGTGACGGTGCATCCGTCCTATCTGTTACGGCTGCCCGATGCGGACGCCAAGGCGCGGGAATATGAGCGCTTCGTCGATGATCTCAGGGTTGCCGCTGATCTGCTACGAAAATCGGCGCGGGCGGCTTGACCAGAATTCGTCATCCCCCGCGCGAGCGCAATTGCGCCCATCGCTGCGGCACCGTCATAAGAGGTGTCAGAGGTGTCGCCAGCGACGACCGAGCCGCCGGCGACAAGTTCTTTTAAGCCGCCGCGGCGAGGTTGACGGAAGCTTCTGCGAGCGTCGTCAGGGTCTCGTCGGTTTTCTTCTCCTGCTGCAGGGTCTGATCCAGCAGACGGACCGCGTCTTTCATGCCGAGTTGCTGCGCCCACTGCTTGAGCGTGCCGTAGCGCGAGATTTCGTAGTGCTCGACGGCCTGGGCCGCGGCAAGCATGCCGGCATCGAGCGCTTCGCTGCCCTTGTATTCGTCCATGATCTCCTTGCCCTCGTCGAGAATGCCCTGGATCGCATCACAGGTCTTGGCGCGCGCCGGTACGTCGAGCAATTCGAAAATCTGCTCGAGGCGTTCGACCTGGCCTTCAGTTTCGCCGTGATGCTTTTCGAACGCGGCGCGGAGTTTGTCGGAACTGGCCGCCTTCGCCATCTTCGGCAGCGCCTTCAAAATCTGCTTTTCGGCGAAATAGATGTCCTTCAGCGTATCGAGAAAGAGGTCGTTGAGGTCTTTGTCTTTGGCGGCCATGGCACACTCCCTTGTGGCTTGTGAGATGTAACTGAAATACGGGACCTTCCCGGCGGCTCAACGTAACCTCAGAAGCAATGTTCCAGTCATTTCAAAAGGAAATCCGTTGAAGCGGATTCGCGCCGACCGGCTCGATCAAGTTGATCGGCTGATGCTGCTTCCGATTTTTTGAGCGCCGCAAAATCGTCGACCGGGGCAGACGCCCTGACCGATTCGGCGGGCAAGACACACACGACTTTCGCGGGCGTTTCACGTGCGTGTCACATGCCTCAAGCAAAGTCCGGACATCGGATTTTGGAGAAATTTTACCATGAGCGACGTTGCCTTACCCGGCTCGATTGAGCCCGCCCGCCAGAAGGGCCCCAACCTCGACGGCAGCCTTCATCCATTGACCGGCATCCTCTACATGGGGGTGGTCGCTGCCGCGCTGCTGTTCGTCGCATACAGCATTTATTCCGATGTCGATGCGACAGGCACGCGGGTAACATCATACCTGCCGTATCTTCTGCTTTTTGTTGCTCTGCTGATCGCGCTCGGGTTTGAGTTCGTCAACGGCTTCCACGACACCGCAAACGCCGTCGCCACGGTGATCTACACGCGCTCGCTGCCTGCCAACATTGCTGTGGTGTGGTCGGGCATGTTCAATCTGCTCGGCGTTTTGTTGTCCTCAGGCGCGGTCGCCTTCGGCATCGTGTCGCTGTTGCCGGTCGAACTGATCCTGCAGGTCGGCAGCGGGGCAGGCTTCGCCATGGTGTTCGCCCTGCTGATCGCGGCGATCATCTGGAACGTGGGTACCTGGTATTTCGGTCTGCCCGCATCCAGTTCGCACACACTGATCGGATCGATCATGGGCGTCGGTATCACCAACGCCATGCTGCGCGGCCGCGACGGCACATCCGGCGTGGACTGGTCGCAGGCCGCCAATATCGGTAAAGCGCTGCTGCTGTCGCCGCTGTTTGGCTTCGCGCTGGCGGCAATCCTGCTGTTCGCCCTCAAGACGGTGTTGCAGCGTGCGACCCCTGCGCTCTTCGCTGAGCCGAAGGGCGATCAGCCGCCCCCGGTGTGGATCCGCGGCATCCTGATCCTCACCTGCACTCTGGTGAGCTTCTTCCACGGTTCGAACGACGGCCAGAAGGGCATGGGCCTCATCATGCTCATTCTCATCGGCACGGTACCGACCGCCTATGCACTCAATCGCGCGCTGCCGGACAGCCAGATCCAGCAGTTCGTCACGAATTCGACGGCCGCGAGCAAGGTGATCGAAGGCAAGGCCGCCGGCTATAATGTGATCGGCAATCCGAGGCCGGCCGTGACCGGCTATGTCGCGGAACACCAGATCAATGAAGGGACCTATCCGTCACTGGCGGTTCTCGTGACGGACATCCGCAACCAGGTTACCCAATACGGGTCGCTGGCGAAGTTCCCCGCCGATGTCGTCGGCAACACGCGCAACGACATGTACCTGGTTTCCGAGGCCATTCGTTTCCTGATGAAAGACAAGGAAAGCGAACTCAGCACCGATCAGGTTGCCACGCTCAACAGCTACAAGGGCTCGCTCGACGGCGCGACGAAGTTCATTCCGACCTGGGTGAAAATCGTCGTCGCCATCGCGCTCGGCTTGGGCACCATGATCGGCTGGAAGCGCATCGTCGTCACGGTCGGCGAGAAGATCGGCAAGACCCATCTGACCTACGCGCAGGGCGCCTGTGCCGAAATCACAGCAGCCGCAACGATCGCGGCGGCCGACGGGTATGGGCTGCCGGTTTCGACCACCCATGTGCTCTCATCCGGTATCGCGGGTACCATGGCGGCGAGCGGGTCGGGGCTGCAGTGGTCGACGATCCGCAACATCGCGCTCGCCTGGGTGCTGACATTGCCGGCGGCGATGATCCTCTCGGGTGTGCTGTACTTGTTGTTCTCCAAGCTGTTTTAAACGGCGGCTCTTTGCCACAACAAAAAGGCCCGCGCCATCCGCGCGGGCCTTTTCATATGTACTTTGAGATGTTGGTAACGGGCGTCACGCCGCCAGCGTGTTCTCGACCAGCTTGACCCAGTACGACGAGCCGAAGACGATCGCCTCGTCGTTGAAGTTGTAGGCGGGGTGATGCAGCCCGGCGCTGTCGCCGTTGCCGCAGAAGATAAACGCGCCCGGCCGAGCCTCCAGCATGTAGGCGAAATCCTCCGCGCCCATCAGCGGCGGCATGATATGAACATTGGCGTCGCCGGCAATTTCCCTCGCCACCCGTGTCGCGACATCCGTCTGCGGAACAGGATTGACCACGACCGGATAGCCCCGCACGTAATCCAGGTCGATCTTCGCACCCGTCATCTGCGCCACGCCGGCGACGACCTCGCGCACCCGTTTCTCGACCAGTTCCCTCACTTCCGCCGTCAGGGTACGGACGGTGCCTTTCAGCTCGGCGGTTTGCGGGATCACGTTGCGCGCATTGCCGGCGTGGAATTCACACATCGAAATGACAGCAGAATCCAGGGGATCGACGGTGCGCGAGACGATCGACTGCAAAGCCGTAATCAGCTGCGCGCCGACCAGGACGGAGTCGATACATTTGTGCGGACGCGCCGCATGCCCGCCCAGCCCCTCAATCCGGATATCGATGGCATCCGTGGCGGCCATAATCGGACCGGACCGGATCGCGAACGAGCCGACCGGAATTCCCGGACCATTATGCATGCCATAGACCTGATCGATGGCGAAGCGATCCATCAGGCCGTCCTCGATCATCGCGGCAGCGCCTGCGCCGCCCTCTTCCGCCGGCTGAAAGATCACGACCGCGTCGCCTGCGAAATTCCGCGTCTCCGCGAGATAGCGGGCCGCGCCAAGCAACATCGCGGTGTGCCCGTCATGGCCGCAGGCGTGCATCTTGCCCGGCGTCCTGGAGGCGTAAGCGAGGTTGGTCTCTTCCTCGATGGGCAACGCGTCCATATCGGCGCGAAGCCCGATCACCCTGACGTCGCCCCTGCCCGCGGACTTGCGGCCCTTGATGACGCCGACGACGCCGGTGCGGCCCAGACCCGTTGCGACCTCGTCGCAGCCGAATTCCCTTAAGCGGTCCGCCACGAATGCCGCGGTGCGATGGACGTCGTACAGCAACTCAGGGTGTTGATGGATATCCCGGCGCCAAGCCTGAATATCGGGTTGCAGATCGGCGACGCGATTGACGATGGGCATGGGAATTCTCGGTGAGAGCAAGATGTGACCCGTTAATCTAGCACGCAGTTGCGGTCCGCCCAACACTCCTCCGGGCAAAGTCAAACCAACCGAGAGGGCAACAAGAGGCCGTCATGGCCGGGCTTGTCCCGCCTATCCACGTCTGACTGAATAGGTCAAAGAAAGACGTGATAGATCAAAGAAAGACTTGATAGATCAAAGAAAGACTTGGATGCCCGGGACAAGCCCGGCATGACGAGCATCATCAACCGGGCGGAAACTTAGAGATGGCGAAGCGGCTTGAAGGTGATTTCGACTATATCGTCGTCGGCGCTGGCACGGCCGGCTGCATCGTCGCCAACCGGTTGTCCGCCGATCCCGCCAACCGCGTCCTGATCCTGGAGGCCGGCGGCAACGACAACTGGATCTGGTTCCACATCCCGGTCGGTTATCTCTTCGCGATCGGCAATCCACGTTCGGACTGGATGTTCAGGACCGAGCCGGAAGCCGGCCTCAACGGCCGCTCGCTGGCCTACCCGCGCGGCAAGGTGATCGGCGGCTCCTCCGCCATCAACGCGATGATCTCGATGCGCGGGCAGGCCGCCGACTACGACCACTGGCGTCAGCTCGGCCTCACGGGCTGGGGCTGGGACGACGTACTGCCCGCATTCCGCCGGTTAGAGGATCATTTTCTGGGCGAAAGCGAGCATCATGGCGTCGGTGGCGGCTGGCGGGTCGAAGCGCCGCGGCTATCCTGGGCCATTCTGGATGCGGTCGGCACCGCGGCGGAAGAAATGGGCATCCCAAGAATTCCGGATTTCAACACCGGCGACAACGAGGGCGTCGGCTATTTCCACGTCAACCAGAAACGCGGCCGGCGCTGGTCTTCCGCGCGGGGCTTCCTGAAGCCCGCATTGGCGCGTCCCAATCTGCGGCTTGAAAAGAACGTGCTGGCCGATCGCCTCATCGTCGAGGACGGCCGTGCTGTCGGCGTGCGTTTCATTCAGGGCGGCGAAGTCATCGAGGCCCGCGCCAAAGGCGAAGTGATCCTGTGCGCCGGTTCGATCGGATCGACCCAGGTGCTGCATCGCTCCGGCATTGGGCCGGCGGACTGGCTGGCGCCGCTTGGGATCGAGACGGTACTCGACCGGCAAGGCGTCGGACACAATTTGCAGGATCATCTGCAGCAGCGCGCGATCTATAAGGTCGATGGCGTTCGCACGCTCAACGAGACTTATTACTCGCTGGTCAGGCGCGGCCTGATGGGCCTCGACTATGCCTTCCGCCGCCGCGGCCCGCTGACCATGGCGCCGTCGCAGCTTGGGATTTTCACGCGTTCTGATCCGCACCGCGAACGCGCCAACATCCAGTTCCACGTGCAGCCGCTGTCGCTGGACAAATTCGGTGATCCCCTGCATCGCTTCCCCGCGATCACGGTGAGCGCTTGCAATTTGCAACCGACATCACGCGGCACCGTGCGCATTCGTTCGGCGCAAGCCGATCAGGCGCCGTCGATCGCACCGAATTATTTATCAACCGATGAAGACCGCCAGGTCGCCGCCGATGCGATCCGCACCACGCGGCGACTGATGAAGCAGCCTGCGCTTGCGGTCTATCATCCGGATGAATTTTTGCCGGGCCCATCGGTCGGCGACGACGATGTGTCGCTGGCTAAAGCCGCGGGCGATATCGGCACCACGATCTTTCATCCCGTGGGCACCGCGAAGATGGGTACGGCGAGCGATCCCATGGCTGTCGTCGATGAACGCTTGCGTTTTCACGGCCTCGCAGGTCTTCGCGTGGCCGATGCTTCGGTGATGCCGACGATCACCTCGGGAAATACCAATACCCCGACGGCGATGATTGCCGAAAAAGGCGCCGCGATGATCCTCGAGGACTCGCGCTAGAGTTTGATTCAACTGAGTTGAATCAAACTCTAGCGTTATCTTTTTGTTTGAGCATGATCTCCGCGCAAACGCTTCGCGTTTGTCGCGAGGGAAAACCGGTGTCCACTTTTCCGGATCATGCTCTAAGACCCAAGAAAAGCCGTCCTCGCGACGGGGACGGCAAAAACGCTATTCCACGCGTACTAAATATATCGCGTACTAAATATATTCAGTGCTGGCCGTGATGCTCGGCGTGATGACGGCTGGCCTCGACATGATGATGTTCGGCATGGCTGGCATGACCGTGGGCGCTGTGGGCGTGATGCGCCGCCTTTTCGTGATCGCCAGCTTCATGATGCTTGGCAGCTTCGCGATGGTGCTTCGCCGCGTGCTCGTGATGTTCTGCGGCCTTGTGATGGTGCTCAACGCCTGCGTGGTCACTCATGTTTGCTCTCCCGGTTCGGCAATGTGAAAACACCACGCCGGTGTAGGCAAAGCACCTGACAATATGCTGACAGCATCAAGACAGGTTTATTGCGGCTGACACGTCCGCTTTTGCCGGTTGTTACGCCGATTTGCGGACGGCGTTGTCGACCAGGGTCTTGCCCAACGACCAGATCGCGCCGGGAACCTTGTGGCTGGACGCGATGACGGTATCGAACGCCGTCTCGATCCAGTTGCAATCTTCCTCGGTGATGGTCAGCGATGGCAACAGCTTGATGGTATGGCTGCCGTGGCCGGAAACCTGGGTCAGGATCTTGTGATCCTTGAACAGCGGCACCGTGATGAGCTGGCAGAACAGACCCTTGTTGGCGGTTTCAAGAACGTTCCACGACGCCTTCAGCCGCAGCGACTTGGGCGGCCCGAACTCGACGCCGATCATCAGTCCCTTGCCGCGGACCTCCTTCAGCAATTCATAGCCGGGAACCATCCGGGTCAGCGCCAGCCGAAGTTCGGCGCCGCGTTTGGCCGCCGCCTCGATCAGTTTTTCGGATTCGAGCACTTCGAGGGTTGCGATTCCGGCAGCCATCGCGAGATCGTTTTTCGCGAATGTCGATCCATGCACGACCGCGCGATCCATTTGATTGAATATCTTGTCGAAGATGCTCTTGCGGGTGAGCAACGCGCCGACCGGAACATGACCACCCGACAACGCCTTGGAGATCAGGACCATATCGGGTTCGACATTCCAGTGCTCGACCGCAAGGAACCGCCCGGTTCGTCCCATTCCGGTTTGAATTTCGTCGGCGACCATCAACGTGCCGTATTTACGGCAGAGCGCGGCCGCGCCCGGCAGGAACTCATCCGTGGGCATGTTGACGCCTTTGCCCTGGATCGGCTCGACTATAAAAGCGGCAACCTGGCGCGACGACAGCGCCTGCTCGAGCGCGGCGAGATCGTTGAAGGGAATTGGCGTACAACCGGGCAGCAGCGGCTCGAATCCGCTGCGGAAATTGGCATCGTCGGTGAGCGAAAGCGCACCATAGGACAATCCGTGGAAGGAATGGGCGCAGTACACGATGCCTGGCCGACCGGTGGCGCCGCGTGCGAATTTGATCGCAGCTTCGACACATTCTGCCCCGGAATTCGCAAAAAACACCTTGTCCAGATAGGGGACAAACTTCAGCAGACGTTCGGCCAGCACGCCTGCGAGCGTCGAAACGTCGAGTTGCACGAGGTTGGGAAGGTCGCTATCGAGGACGCTCTTCAATGCTTGGCGCAGCGCCGGATGATTCCGGCCAATCGCAAAAACGCCAAAACCGCTTAATAAGTCCAGATAGCGTACGCCGTCGCGATCGAACAGGTACTGGCCTTGACCCTTCTGAAAACCGACATCGTAACCGATTGTCTTCAGGACCCGCACAAGTTGCTCGTTGAGATGGCGCGTGTGCATGGAACTGCGTTGCGACTGCCGGTCCACAAACATCTCGGAAACGTCTAGATTTGAATATAACATCCGCTACTTACTTCGGTTGATGGCCATTTCGTCAACTGAAAACGCTCAATGCGGCGTTTTGACCGCGCACTGACCATCTACTTAAGCACAGGTTTAAACCATGCTGCACTGCCCACGAAACATCACGCGCATATTAGCATATTCCGGAATATTTTTGGCAACTGGCTTTGCGCCAGCTTTGGCGGCGGATCCTACCGGTGACTGGAGGGTGGCTGACGGCGTCGCCAACATCCGCGTCGCCGAATGCAATGGTAGCATGTGGGGTGTCGTGGCGTGGGAAAAAGTACCCGGCGGCCACGACAAGAACAATCCCGATGTCTCAAAGCAGAACAGACCGACCTTGGGAATGCCGATCCTGCTCGATATGAAGAAGAAACCTTCTGTCGATGAATGGGAAGGCCAAGTCTACAACGCCAAGGATGGACAGTCCTACAGTTCCACGATCAAGCCGGTCGGTCCCGACCAGCTTGAGATTCAGGGCTGCGTGTTGGGCTTTCTCTGCGGCGGCGAGACCTGGACCCGTGTCGCGGGTCCGATTCCCTCCAGCCCCGCCAACAGCATGGCCAAGGGCGCGCCGAAGACCGCGAGTGCGCCTCCCAAAACCGCTGCACCGACAACGACCGCCAGCGCGCCAAAGACCACCGCATCCGTCAACCCGGCACCCAAAATGCCCGGTCAAAAACTGGCGACAGCGGCCCATCCGGCCGATTCGGTCGGCGATATCTGTCTACTTCCCGATATCGCGCGGTTTGCCCATTAGAGCCGGCTGAAACAACAATACCGCGGCGAGCGTCGTGACGAGCGACAGCGCCAGCAGTTTGCCCATGCTTGCCGTGCCCGGATGACTAGATAGCCACAGGCTTCCGAACGCCGTGGCTGTCGTCAGCGCGCTGAAAAATATGGCTCGCGTCAGGCTCGACTGCAGTAGATTCGTTCTTCCCGTCCGCCAGGCCGTTACATAATAAATCTTGAATGCGACGCCGACGCCGAGCAGCAATGGCAGCGCGACGATGTTGGCGAAGTTGAGCGGTAGCCCGATCAGCACACAGATTTCCAGCGTCACCGCCCCTGCCACCAACAGTGGGACCAGCGTCAGCAGCACGTCCGTGATTCGGCGCAATGCGAGCCAGAGCAGGAGGCTGATGACGATCAGCGCGCAAACGCCGGCCTGGATGAACGCCCTCACCACGGTTTCACCGGATTTGAGAATTGACACCGGTCCGCCGATCGCGTTGGGCTCGGCGGCCAGGACGGCGCCTGCAAACTTGCGCAGCGTGTCGTTGTCGTTGGGGTCACCGCGCGGCAACGCCTCGACGCGCTGCAGCCCATCCTTGGTTTTCCACGAACGCACCAGATCGGCCGGCAGGGTCTTCAGGCTGACCGGCTGCGCCTGCAGCAAGTTTTTGAGCTGATCGAGCACCACCTTCAACGGCATAACGAAGATGGCCTGTGTTTTGTCTCGCGCGGCCTGATTCGAGTCGGCAAGCTTCGACAATGCATCGGCAAGCCGCCGCGATGCCACCGCGCCTGGCCCCTTTGCATCGCCGGCGGTCTTCCGCAGATTCTCCGCCGTTTCCTTCAAGGCAGCGACATTCTCGTCATCGGACGGAGCGGCATCAATAGAGTCCGGGTTCAGCGCGGGATTGAGAACTTTGGCGCCTTGGGCAATGAGCTTCAATTTTGCGGGCTGGTCTTCCGGCACAAAACTGTCCAGCGACCTGACCTCGAGGACTTCCGGTAATTTTTCCAGCCGGGCTTCAATCTTCCTGGCGTCCTCCTCCGAGTTGGTCAGCACATTGATGGCGTTGGCGCCGGTATTTGGGTCCTTCCTCAAATCGAGGAAGGTCGCGATCGATTCAACCTTGGGACTCCGCAAATTGATCGGATTGAAGTCAAACCTCAGAAAATACAACAACGGCAAACCGGCGACCGCTATCAAGAGGGTCCCGACGATGATGATCACGCGATGTTTCTCGAGGAAATGATCGACCGGCGCCAGGAACGCATAACCGACGGGCTCCATCTCCCCGGGAGGATTGAGCAGGCGCAGCAGTGCCGGCAGCACCGTAATGCTGGTCGTAAAGGCGACGAGCATGCCCACACCGGCGATCTCACCCAGTTCCGAAACACCTTTGTAATCGGTTGGCAGGAACGACAGGAATCCCGACGCTGTCGCCATCGCGGCCAGTGAAAGCGGGACTGCTGAACGCTCGGCCGCCTTCGCCAGCGCGGCCCGCAGATCGTTGCCTTTGAAGCGCTCCGATCGGTAGCGGACGCTGAACTGGATGCCGAAGTCTACGCCCAATCCGACGAACAGGACGGCAAACGCGACCGAGAGCAGGTTGAGCGAACCCACCATCATCAGCCCAACGGCCGTGGTGATTGAAAGGCCGATAAAGAGGTTAACGAACACCGCGAAGATAATTTTCTGCGAATGCAGCGCCATCCAGAGAATGAAAAGCACCACGAGAATGGTACCAATGCCGTTGACGACTGCGCCGTCCTGAACCGTCGAGAATTCTTCGTCGGCCATCGGAACCGGGCCGGTCAACCGAACCCGCGCGCCATATTCGCCGGCGAGATTGAGGTCGCGGGCGGCCTGCCGGATGGCATCGGTCGCATCCTTGCCCGGCTCAAGCGCATTGAAGTCGAGGATCGGCTTGAACTCGATGAAAGAACGCCGGTCCGAATCGGTCAAAGGCTTGTCGCTGGTGAGTTCACGCCAGGAGAACGTCCCGGAACCGGTTTTCAGCACGGTCTCCACGGTCTGGGCGACCAGCGAGAACGGCCGCTCGGTGCTGTCCAGCTTGACCTGCCCGCGCTTGACGCCGGCGAGCCCGGTTTCCAGCGCACCAGTCAATCCCCGCAAGCTCGGATCGCCGGCCATGATTTCGATCAGCGGCGCGGCCGATTCGAACTGGCCGGTTAGCTGACCGACCTCGGCTACGGGAAGGAACAAGAGCCCGTTTTTATCGAAGAACTCACCGGATCCAAGCGCCTGAACCGAATCGAAATGCTTGGTATCGCCGGACAATTTCTGTTCGAGTGCGGCACTCGCAACGCTGGTGAGTTCCGGTGTCGGGGCATCCACAACGGCGAGGATTGTCCGATCCCGATCGAATGCCTTGTCAAATTGATTGTCTCGCTTGCGCCAATCCAGATTGGGCGAAATCAGGGTGTTGATGTCGGTGTTGATTTCGAAATTCCGGGCTGTGTAGAAGCCCGCTGCTACCGCAAGGACGAGCGCGACGAGAACAGTAAGAGAGGCAAACCGCGTGCAAGCTTTAACAATCGATACGACAATACTTGTCAGCACATCTTTTCTTTCTAATGTTACGAGCTTGCCGGAAACGCTCGCTATCTAGCGGAGTTCCTCTGGTCGATCTAATGTTGTTTTGGATGCTTTTGCTTCGAGGACACGAACTGATAGCGCAAAAACCTGCCTAGATCGCCAAGGGGGCCGGTATAAGGCGGATCGACCGGCGGTAAAGTGACGAACAAGTGAGGTTCCCTCGGTTTACTCCACTGTAACGTGTAATATCTGTATTATATTACCGGCCGCCGCTTACCATGACTGATCCTTTTCGCGATCCGCCTTTTCTAGCCGATCATTTTTTGACACAAAGCCCAGCCCCTCCATGCGCTTTTGGAGGGATGGATGCGGAAGCGGTTGTGGTGCAGATATTGCAGATATCCGAGCCGCGCGGAGATACAGAATGAGTTTGGTGCAACTTGCGTAACGGGCGTCCCATGGAAGTGTTTCTTGCGCAGCCGCGCGGATTTTGCGCAGGCGTCGTGCGTGCGATCGAGATCGTCGAGCGCGCGCTCGAGAAGTATGGCCCACCCGTCTATGTGCGCCATGAGATCGTCCACAATAAATACGTGGTCGAAAGCCTGAAGAACAAAGGCGCCATCTTTGTCGAGGATTTGTCGGAAGTGCCGCCGCACGCCGTCACCGTGTTCAGCGCCCACGGGGTTGCCAGGAGCGTGGAGGAGGAAGCCGCGGTGCGCGGCCTGCCGGTCCTCAATGCCACCTGCCCTCTCGTGACCAAGGTCCACAACCAGGGCAAACGCTACATGTCGAAGGGCCGGGCACTGATCCTGATCGGGCACGCCGGCCACCCCGAGGTGGAGGGAACCATGGGTCAGGTTCCCGGCCCCGTGCTGCTGGTCCAGAACGTCGACGACGTGGCGGCCTTGACGCTGCCCGCGGACACCCCGGTCGCCTACATTACCCAGACCACGCTCAGCGTGGACGACACCAAAGACATCATTGCCGCCCTTCAGCAGCGATTTACAGATATTCAAGGCCCGGACATCCGGGATATCTGCTATGCGACACAGAACCGCCAATCTGCGGTAAGGGACCTGAGCAAGCTCGTCGACGTTATCCTGGTGGTGGGGGCCACCAATAGTTCCAACTCGAACAGGCTTCGTGAAATCGGCACCGAAGTCGGCGTCGCAAGTTATCTGATTGCTGATGGCAGCGAGCTGAACCCGGACTGGCTAAAGGACGCAAAAGCTGTCGGCATTACGGCGGGCGCCTCGGCGCCCGAAGTTCTGGTCGATGACGTGATAGAGGCCTTGAGGCGCATCGGACCGGTTGCGGTATCGGTACTTCCTGGCCGCGAAGAAAACATCGAATTCCGGCTTCCAGCCGAACTGACCGCGGGCTGATCCACTTCTCTACTGAGTCCAGAAAGAAACTTGTAATGGCAATACCGTTCTTCAAGGAAATGCGGATCGGCGGCTATCTGATCAAGCAGAAGCTGCTGGGCCGGAAGCGCTATCCGCTGGTGCTGATGCTCGAGCCGCTGTTTCGCTGCAACCTCGCCTGCGTCGGCTGCGGCAAGATCGATTATCCCGACGCGATCCTCAACCGCCGGATGTCGGCGCAGGAGTGCTGGGATGCCGCCGACGAATGCGGTGCGCCGATGGTGGCGATTCCTGGCGGCGAGCCGCTGATCCACAAGGAAATCGGCGAGATCGTGCGCGGCCTCGTGGCGCGCAAGAAATTCGTGTCGCTGTGCACCAACGCGCTGCTTCTGGAAAAGAAACTCGATCTGTTCGAGCCGTCGCCCTATCTGTTTTTCTCGGTGCATCTCGACGGGTTGAAGGAACATCACGACAAGGCGGTCTCGCAAAAAGGCGTGTTCGATCGTGCGGTCTCGGCGATCAAGGCCGCCAAGGCCAGGGGATTCACGGTCAACGTCAACGCCACGATCTTCGACGGACATGCGGCGGAAGACATTGCCAAGTTCCTCGACTTCACGACGGAACTCGGTGTCGGCGTTTCAATGTCGCCGGGCTACGCCTATGAGCGCGCGCCCGACCAGGAGCATTTCCTCAACCGCACGAAAACGAAAAAGCTGTTCCGCGACGTGTTTGCGCTCGGCAAGGGCAAGAAGTGGAATTTCATGCATTCCGGCCTGTTCCTGGATTTCCTAGCCGGCAATCAGGATTACGAATGCACCCCGTGGGGGATGCCGGCCCGCAACATCTTCGGCTGGCAGAAGCCCTGCTACCTGCTCGGCGAAGGCTATACCAAGACCTTCAAGGAATTGATGGAGACCACGGACTGGGAGACCTACGGCACCGGCAAGTATGAGAAGTGCGCCGACTGCATGGCGCACTGCGGTTACGAGCCGACTGCGGCGAACGCAGCCCTGACCAATCCGTTGAAGGCGATGTGGGTGGCGCTGCGCGGCGTGCGGACCACGGGTCCGATGGCGCCCGAAATCAACCTCGATAAGCAGCGTCCGGCGCAGTACATCTTCTCGGCGGAAGTGCAGAAGCGTCTGTCAGAGATTCGCCGTGACGAGGCCGCTACAGCACAATCGAAGGCACAGCAAAAGGCATCGACTGCCGCCTAAGTCGACTGCGGACCAAAAACGAGACAGGGCGCGATGCGAATCGCGCCCTGTTTTCGTTTCAACCAGACTGTTTCAATTAACGCGACAGCCTCTCAGAGATCCGCCGTGATGAGGCCCTCGCCGCCCAGCAGGAAGCTTCGACAGCCGCGCAGGCTGCGCAGCGCGCGATTGAAATCGATCCCTGTGGAGACCAGTGCGCGCAATGTAAGGGGGTTGCGCGCCACGCCGCGCAGGATCTTGCGCAGATCGATGTCGCCGTTCGGCTTGATCGCCGTCATCGCCAGCGCCGGCAAGGCACGGGTGGCGGGGTCGCTAATGACGCGCAGGGCCGCGAATGGAAGACCCGCCTCGGCGGCGTAGGCCGCGGCGATATGGCTTTCCATATCGACAGCGGCAGCTCCCGTCTCCGACCACAACGCAGCTTTTCCAGCTTGGGCGGCGATGACCTTTTCCACGCCCGCCAGGCCGCCCCTGACAACGCGGCGGCGTCCCAACGCCAGGCTCGCGATCAGGTCCTCACTCAGCGCCAGACCAGCCAGCCAGCGCGCGTCACCGGCCAGGACTTCGGTCGCCACCACGACGTCGCCGGACTTCAAGGTGGGATCCAATCCACCCGCGACGCCAAAGCTGATGACGCCCCTGATCGTCGATGGGTCAAAAACCGTCAGAAGCGCGCGCAATTGCTGCGGATCACTACTGCTGCAGATAACGGTCATGCCGGGTCCGGCCGCTATGCGGGCCTCCTGCACCAGACCAGTCACAATTAACACTGGCCGCGGATCAATTGGATTGCCCGCGGACGTCCCGTACCCCGCCCCCAAATTCACATTCCGACCCCTACCACCCTGCTGTTGGTGCTGCTCAAATTTCGATACCGCGCTAACGCCCAGAGCGGAAAGAACTTCGAGTAGCCATGATAACGCAAATAAAACACCCGCGGAAAGCCCGTTGCCGTGTACCGCTGCTCGTCCCACAGTCCTTTTTTGGTCTGTGTGCTTTTTAGGTACTCCACCCCGCGCGCGACGGCCGGATGGCCGACCTCGCCCGCCGCCATCAGTCCAAGCAAGGCCCATGCCGTTTGCGAGGCGGTCGTGGGGGCGCCCTCAAATCCCTTGTAGTCGAGTCGGTAACTGGTGGCATCCTCGCCCCAGCCGCCATCCTGGTTCTGGATCGACACCAGCCAATCCACGGCCTTGCGCATCACGGGGTCCTGGTGACTGACGCCTGCGGCGTTGAGCGCGCACAGCACCGACCAGGTGCCGTAGATGTAATTGAGCCCCCAGCGGCCATACCACGAGCCCTCCGCAAGCTGGGTCCGGCGCAGATAGGCGACACCGCCTGCAACCGCCTGGCTGGTTTGCACAGTTTCGCCAAGCTGGGCCAGCATCGAGACGCAGCGGGCGGTGACGTCCTCGGTCGGCGGATCGAGCAGCGCGCCGTGATCGGAAAAAGGGATGTTGTTGAGATAATATTCGAGATTGTTGACGTCGAAGGCGGCCCAGCCGCCATCGCGGCTTTGCATGCCTTCGATCCACTCGCGGCCACGGGCGATCGCGGCGTCATATTCATGGCTTTGGCTCGCACGCTGTGCGCGGTCCATTGCCATCACCACGACAGCGGTGTCGTCGAGGTCGGGATAGTAATCGTTGTTATACTGGAACGCCCAGCCGCCGGGGCGAACCTCCGGCCGCTTCACTGCCCAGTCGCCTTTGACGTCCAGCACCTGTTTCGGCAGCAGCCAGTCCAGGCCCGCTTTCGCCGGCGGCAACGCTTCCTCACTGCCGGCTTCGAGCAGGGCATGACAGGTCAGCGACGTATCCCACACCGGCGAGACGCAAGGCTGGCAATAGGCCTCGTGTTCGCCGATCACCAGAAGCCTGTCGAGCCCTCGTCGCATGAGGGCGCGCGGCGGATAATCCGCAGGCTTGCCGAGCACCTCATACATCATCACGGCGTTGGCCATCGGCGGATAGATCGCGCCTAATCCGTCTTCGCCATTCAACCGTTCTTCGATGAAAGCGACCGCGCTGTCGATCGCGCGGGCTCGCAACTTCTTCGGAAACAGCGGTTCGATCACCCGCAACACGCTGTCCAGCCCGCGGAACAGAAGAAACCAGCCCCAGCTTTGATGCGGCGCCTTGGCTGTCATTCCGATCGAATGCGGCTTCTGCAGGAACAACTCATCGATACCGACGTCGCTGACGTTTTTGGCGCGGGGTTTCAGCGCCGCCAGGACCATCAACGGCACGATCGTGGTCCGCGCCCAGTACGAAATCTTGTTGATGTGAAACGGCGACCACATCGGCAATAACATGATCTCGACCGGCAGCACCGGCACGCTTCGCCATGTCATCACCCCGAACATCGCCAGCATGAACCGCGTGAAAACGTTGCTGTGGATAGCGCCGCCGCGCGATCGGATCGCCTCGCGCGCCCGCGCCATGTGCGGCGCGTCCGGTGAATCGCCGATCATCTTGAGCGCGAAATAGGCCTTCACGCTGGCGCTCATATCGAAATCGCCGTCGTGAACCAGCGGCCAGCCGCCATGGGCGCCCTGCACCCGGCGCAGGTAATTTGCGATCTTGCCTTCCAGCGCGGCGTCGACCGGCTCGCCGAGATAATGGCGAAGCAGCACATATTCCGCCGGGATGGTGCAATCGGCTTCCAGTTCGAACACCCAGTGTCCATCCGGCTGCCGGTAGTCAAGCAACGCACGCGTCGCCGACGCGATGCTTGCCTCCAGGCCGGTATCAACCCCAACGCCGCTATTGCCGGAATGCATCTCGCTCGACATCCCTGTCATTGTCCTCGCGCGGTTTCATCGGAAACCCGTTTTTCGTCTCCCGATCAGGCCTGCCGCAGGGCGAGGACCAGTTCGGCGGCGCGGTCTCCCGACCGCACCGATCCCTCGATGGTTGCCGGCAACCCCGTATCAGTCCAGTCGCCGGCGAGAAACAGATTTTTCCAGTTCGTGATCGCGCCCGGCCGCAGCGCATTCTGCTCCGGCGTGGCCTCGAATGTCGCGCGGCGTTCGCGCACGATCTGCCAGGGCGGCAGCTCGCCCTGCACGCCCGCAGCCTTGCAGATGTCCCGCCAGATTGCCTGCGCGAGTTCCTCACGGGGCATATCCACCAGCCGATCGGCGTTGCTGATGGTGATCGACAGCCGCTGCGGGAAAGCGAACAGCCATTCCACCAATCCACCGACGACCCCGAGAATTGACGGCATGTCCTGGGGCGGATCGAAACGGAAATGCGCATTCACGATCGCGCGAAATTTCGAGGGCGTTTTCAGTCCCGGCAGCAACGCCGCGGCGGGCCGCGGCGGCACAGCCATCACCACGGCGTCATCAGGCGCGACGGCGACGATGTCGTCGCCAAACTTCAGTTCGCCGACGCTGCTTGCCGACATGCTGAACGCACGCAGTTCATGTCCGAACTGGATGCTGGCGCCCTTGTCCTGCAGCAGCCTGATCGCGGGTTCGACCAGAACCGCGCTCAGGCCCTCACGCGCAATCAGCGGCCGGCAGGCTTTTCCCCCTGCCAACAGCGTTTCCCGCACCACCGCGCCGGCAAGGCCCGCCGATCCCTCGGGCGGATCGACGTTGAGCGCCGCAAGCAGCAACGGCTGCACCAGCCGTTGGTAAAGCGTCCCCTGGCACGGGATGGTATCGCCGACAAGCTTGCCAGGCGTTGCCCAGATCAGGGGCATCAGCGCCAGATAATCCAGCAGGCCGGTATCGGGGACGCGGCGAGCTTCATCGAAAACCCAGGACGGCAGCCGGCTGTCTCCGAGGTCGAGTTGCCATCGCTGGCCCGTCGTCAGATCGACGAATGGAAATTGCGCGCGCGCCGGCCCGACCAGTCCCGCCTCGGTGCCAATCGATCTTGCATAAGCGACCGCGTGGCTATTGCCCGAGAGCAGCAGATGATTGCCGTTATCGATGGTCAGGTTGGTCGCCGCGTCGAAATAGGACCGGCAACGGCCGCCGGCCTGCTGCGTGGCCTCGTGGACGTGCACCTTGAAATTCGCATTGGCCAGCCGAACGGCTGCCGAAAGGCCCGAAATTCCAGCGCCGATGATGTGGACGGTCTTTGGCATCAGATGAATGCGTAGCGCAGAACAATGGCCATGCGAGCCATCTTGTTGAGGCGGACCGCCGGGCGCGGAGCCGCAAACCCTCTGGCAACCAGCAATTCCAGAATCGCGCGATAATACTTCGACATGATCCTGGGCGCGCGCACCACGCGCCGCGGATTACGGTTCATGACTTCGTCGGCTTTCTGGAAGTGGTTTCGCGCCCGCGCGACCAGCGGCGCGCATACTTTTGGCAGCGCCGGATCCGAGATCACCTTGAACGGATCGGTAGAGGTGATGCCGGCGTGCAGCAGACCTTCAAGCGGCAAATAAAGCCGGCCGAGGGCCGCGTCTTCATCGACGTCACGCAGGATATTCGTCAATTGCAACGCGCGGCCCAAATGATGCGCAAGCAGAATGCCATCGTCCTGCGCCAGACCGAACACCCGCACCGACAAGCGTCCGACCGCACTGGCCACGCGATCGCAATACAGATCAAGTGTCGCAAGATCCGGGGCGCGGATGTCCTGCGGCACGTCCATCTCCATGCCATCGACGACGGCCAGAAAATCCTCGCGCTTCAGATCAAATTTTCGGACCGAGGAGACGTAGTCCCGTAGCCGCGCGGGCGGATGGCCCTGATACAGTGCGTCGATATCGTCACGCCATAGCTGGAGCGCGGCCAGCCGTTCCGGCCGTGGCCCGTCGGAATCCGCGATGTCGTCGACCTGCCGGCAAAAGCTGTAGATCTGGAACATGGCCTCGCGCTGTTCGCGCGGCAAAATCCGCATCGCCGCGTAAAACGAACTGCCGGACGCGGACGTCCCGTCACTCGCGTTGGCGACCGCCGTCTCGACCGTCATGCGCCGGCCGCCGGTTTAGACACGGGCCGCCGTCCCACCGCCCGGCGGGTCATCTCGCTAGCCACGCCACTGAGGCTGTAGGCGAGCAGTTGAGCTGGGCCGAGATGCACGATCTCACTCAAGGGATCGCGCACTTTCAGAAGACGAACGATCTTGTCGGCGAAGCTCTGGATCACGGAAACCTCAAGCCCGAGCCGGAAATCCTTCACTTCGGCGCTGAGCGATTTGCTTTCATGGAGCAGGAGTTCGGTTCGTGCCGCGAGCGAATGCAGGCACTGCAGGAGCGGCGTCGACGCTCGCCCTTCTCCGAGCGCCTCGACAGAAGCCCCCGCTGCCGCGAGCGCATCGCGCGGAAGATAAACGCGATTGAGGTCTCTGTAGTCTTTGCCACAGTCCTGAAGATGATTGTTGATTTGCAGGCCTGCGCAAAGCGCGTCCGAGGCCGCCCAGGTCGATGTGCTCTCGCCGTGGACGTCAAGCATGAACCGTCCGACCGGCATGGCCGAATACCGGCAATAGTGAATCACTTCGTCCCAGTTCTCATAACGAAGCTTGGTCACATCCATCCGGAATGCGATCAAAACGTCGAGGGCATGACGCGGCGGCATCGAGCGCTGCGCCAGCGCTCGCCGCAGATTGACGGCCTCGGGCTGGCTGTCGCCCTGGCCCAGCAATTCGGCTTCGAGCAGATCGAGGTAGGCCAGCTTGTCGCTCGCACCCAGCGTGGCGTGATCGGCGATATCGTCGGCGGTCCTGACGAAATTGTAGAACGCAAGAATCAGCGCCCGGTGGCGCGGATGAATGATCCACGACGCGACCGGAAAGTTCTCGTCGCGGTGAGTCTTGCCGGATCGCAGTTCGTTCGCGGTGGTCATCAACAACTGACTACATTCGTACGGGCACGGTGATTTCGCATGCTCCAGTAATCCGCGCATGCGAATGGATCGCGAACCCCATATAGGGGAATACGTTGCCAAAACCAATGCCATCTGCGATTGCTCGCAAATTCCGGCCGCTTCCAAATTAAGCCAAAAACAGGCCTATAGCGGTAATTGCCGGATACGGATGCTGTCTTATTGTCCGTGGTTTTTCAGCACTTGATCACACGCCTTGGTCAACTTGGGACGATTTTGCTGCAGGCAGGCCAGAATGGTGAAGTCACCCTGATCGATCACGGCGCGGCAAAAGCGCTGAACGTCGCGCGAACAAGCCGCCTGCTCCTCCGGCGTGCCGCTGCGTTGCTGCTGCGCGGTGGCACCAGTGGAAACGGATAGCGATAGCAGGGAAAGTGCCAGGAAAAATTTATACATCGTGTTCCTTCATTTCGACGGGCAGAGATTCCGATCCCGTATAGCGCATGGCATGACCAGGACATCAAGCGCCGCGAACCGCAGCAACTGGCGAACCAGAAGCGCTGGTAAATGCGGCCAAATTTGCGGTGGCTCGATGCCGAATACCGAGTCGTTTCGGGTCAACGCGTGAAGGGCATAACCTTTTGATATAAAAAAGTTATTTTCTGCTTGATATTTTTCACGGTTGTCCGTTGCAGGCAAGCCCCGCCGATGACTACATGCTCCGGAACGAAACTTGGCATTATCTGAAGTTTTTTTTGATTTTTGCTGGAAGAAAAATGCCGTTCGCCTGCGACAATCGGCCTGTGTATTTTACAGAGATCCGATCCACGGCGACGACCGGCTGGCGCAATTGCAAGGCGGCGATTGAGTTGTCATTTGAACCTAACACACTGCGGAGACACTAAATCTTCGATACGACGAGACGTATCTTGTATTACAACGTCGATTTTAACGGGAAACTTGCTATGAAACTGTTTGGTTCGAGCTTGTTTGCAAGGGCTGTCAAAGCTGCTGGTGTCGGCGCCGCGCTGATGTTGTCGGTGTCGGTGAGCCATGCGCAGTCGGGGCCATTTGCAGGTTTCGACGGATCATGGTCCGGCAACGGCACAGTTGCGCTTTCCGACGGAACGACCGAACGGATCCGGTGCAAAGCGGACTACAAGGTCAACGGCTCCGGACTAGGCTTGAAGCAAAACCTTCATTGCGCCAGCGATAGCTATAAATTCGACTTGAGCAGCGATGTTACGAGTCAGGGTGACCGCATTTCCGGAAGCTGGAGCGAAGCGAGCCGCAATATTTTCGGCAATCTGCAGGGCACGGCGGGCGGCGGCCAGATCGACGTATTCGTCGAGGCCTCGGGATTTGCCGCCAACCTGACGTTGCGGACCAATGGCAGCAGACAGACCGTGCAGATCAGTTCCAAGGGCGAGATCAGGGGCGTATCGATCACGATGGTGAAAAGCTAACTCCGCGCCTTTTACCGCTTACTTCTTCTTACCCGCTTGCTTTCTTAACCCGCTCACTTCGCTCGGCTCACTCCACCGGCTTCGCATGACCTGCCGTCCCGCGAATCCGTTGTGACAGATTGATCAGGAACATCGACGTCGGCCGCAGGATAAAGAGGTCCGCGATCAGGGCCGCGATCATCGAGAATGCGCTGAGCCAGCCGAACAGGCGCAGCGACGGCAGGTCGGAAAACACCGTCACCACCAGACCGCAGGCCAGCACGACGGTTGTCAGGATCAGCGCCGGACCGACCAGTACGGTCGCGCGCTCGACCGCCAGTTCCGGACTAACGCCCGGCTTGCGCTCCAGCCTCAACCGGTTGAGGAAGTGAATCGTCGCGCTCAGTCCCAAACCAAAAGACACGGTGAGTGCAACCACGCTGGCGAATTGCAGTCCCTCCCCCAGCAGCCACAGCACCGCGCCCGACAACACCACCGGGAAAATACCCGGCAGGATGCACGAGAACATCACCACCACCGAGCGGAACGCCAGCCCGATAAAGATCGCGACCAGCGCGAACTCGATCGTCAGCCCACGATTGAGCTTTTCGATCATGCTGGCGCTGTTGCGCGCGGCGATTGCAGAGAGACCGGTGACGGCAATTTCATAGCCCGGATGCTTCTCGCGAATAACGTTCAACGCAGCATCGAGCTTTTCGACCACCGGCAGGATCTGACTCGAATCGAGATCCGGCACCCTGCCTGAAACCACGACGGCCGTTTGGTCGGCCGAGATAAAGCGCCGGACCAGATGTTCCGGAATCACGCTGACATATTCCTTGAGCGTCGCGACATCATTACTTCCGGCTTTTTCCGCCAGCCAGCGGCGCAGCGTCTCGAGCGACCAGACGTTGCCGACGCCAGCCGTAGCCTCGACCGTCGCATGAACATCCGCGATCGTCTGCAGGGTCTCCGGCGCATATAGCGAGGCGCCCTTCGGGAATTCGATCAGAACATCGATTGGATTGGCACCGGTCAGCTTGGCGTCGAGGCGTCCGCTCGCCGCCACTGCCTGCTGCTTGTCCGGCACCTGATCGGCAAGCCGGTAACGCGGCTCCAGATTGGCATAGACCGCAGCCAGACCGCCGACCAAAATCACCGCGATCAGGCTGAACAGGCCAGGGCGGCTGACCATGCGCACCGCGATCCAGTAACAAAAATTGCGCAACGCCTGGACACCGGCATCGGCGGTCTGGAACTTCACCGCGAAAAGCTTTTCATTGCGGACGAGGAGCACCCCGAACACCGGCACCAAGGAGAGCACCGCGATCAGCGCGATGATGGTGGCGGCGAGTCCCGCCTCGCCGAATTTGCGGATCAGGTCAGAATCCGAAAATTGCAGGGCAATAAACGATATGCCGGCGGTGCCATGGGTAAGCACGCAGGCCGGCCCGACCACGAGCACGGCATTCCTGAACGCGGTATATTTGTCCTGCCCCGCGATCAGTCGGTCGCGCGCCGCGAAGGTCAACTGCATCGAATCCGAGAAGCTGATCACCATGATCAGAGGCGTCATCACGTTCAAAAACATGTTGAGGTTGAAACCGGCCCATCCGAGGCCGCCGAGCGCGAGCAGAATCGCGATCATCGGCGGGAAGGCGGCGACGACCATGAACGATATCTTGCGGAAGAAGATGATCGCGATGATGCAGCCGGCCAGAATGCCGAGGATGTTGTAGGTCAGCCCATCGCGCTCCACCGCATTGCGGATTTCGAGCTGCATGACGGGAACGCCGGACAATTCCGCATTGAGCCCGCTGCCCTTGAGATCTTCGGCCATCAGCTTGCGAATATCGCTGATCGTCTTGCTGAGCCTGTTGCTGGCGACAACGTCAGGTTCGAGCGACAGCACGATCAGTGCCAGCGTACCGTCTTCGGACAGCAGTTTGCCGCGGATCAGTTCGTTGGTTTTGACGGTCTCGATGAATTTGTCGTAGTCGGCGCCTTGCGGCAGTTCCGACGGGAACAGTGCCGCCGGCAGCTTGCCCGGCGCCGGTGCCTGACGCGCCGAGAACAGCGAAATCAGCCCGCGCGTGCCCTCGACAAGCTGCAGATCGGTGACGAGATCGCGCACCTTCTCGAGATTGTCGCGTGCAAGCAGGTTTTTGCCTTCGACGACGACCAGCACGTCGAATTCCGTCGCCGGGAAGCGCTTGGTTTCCGCTTCGTATTGCCGGTATTCCTTGGAATCGGACCGGAACAACTGACTGAGCGAATCATCGATCTTGATGCGCTGGATACCGAAAATCGCGCCGATGATCAGCCCGACGAGAATGATGCAGGACAGGATCGGCCTCTGAACCGCGATCAGCCCGATTCGCTCCAGTCCGAAGGCGATGCTCGCCGTTGGCCGCTGCTCGACCTTCTCGACATGGACTTCACTGTCGCTGTTCTTCTCGAGCATGCCCTGTCCAGTTCTCACATCAGCTCAGTATGTATAGCTTACGTTCCCGGGCGCGAGTGAGGCACGTTCGGCCGTCTCTGATCGGCGCTAGCCCTTGAAAACATACATAAAATTTGCCGCGCGGAGGTGTAGCAGGTCTGTGCGGCGTCTCGCAAGCGCAGCCGGCAGCACAAAATCGCGCGTACACGGCAATATTGGCCTCAAATCTCGGATTTTTTATCCTGGCTCGAATTTGTGATGATGCGCGGGGACGCTCCGCTGCCGCTTTCATCCTTCAGCGCGACGCCGGTGAGTTCCCGGGTGAGGCCCTCGCGAATCAGCCACGCAATTTTGAAGGCAGCTTCATCGTAGCCGAGCCCCGCGCCGTGGATGTTGGAAACGCAATTGCGCTCCGCGTCGGTAAGACCGACCCGGGGGGCGAAGGTCAGATAAGCCCCCAGACTGTCGGGGGCAGACAATCCCGGCCGCTCGCCAATCAACATCACGATCATGCGGGCCCCGACTATGGCACCGATCTCGTCGCCCAATGCGACCCGCGCGCCGGATGCGACGACAGTAGCGCCGATCTCAATCCCATCGACGGCCAATCTTGGAATGAGACTCCGAACCAGTTCGATCGCGTGAGCATTGACCGCGGACGGTGACAGGCCGTCGCCGATGACGATCGCAAGCCGGCACGAACTGCCGTTGCGGTTTGCCAGCAGATGCTGCGAAGCCGGATCGAGCATGCGTCCGAGGTCGGGACGCCTGAGATAGTCCTTCCGGGTGTGGGCGCAGCTGAGGACATCAATTGCTTCAAGACCGAGATCGCGCAGGCCCGCGGTCACGGCAGGCACATCGAGGGCTGCATGAACGGCGTCGCGCGCCCGCGCATGATCCAGCGCAAATTCGAGCAACGCCTCGGTTGGCAGGCTTGCGCCCGACCGACCAAGCCCGACGCGCGCCGGAGTCAAATTCCTGAGATCACGCAGCGCTCGCCCAGACGGGCCAGGTGTCGTCGCCATTTGCATTCACTACTCGGCCGGAACAGACGCTTCCTGCAGCTTAAGTGAATAGTACGACGCATTAGTGTGCCCGCGCGAAGCATCGCGGGCAAACATGATCAGATGATGCGCGACCAGAATCGAACTGATGAGATATTCGATCTCGCCGCGGGCAAGACGCCGTAATGCGAACTTCCAGAATTCGAGCTTGTAGTCGCCGAGGATGCCGACCTTCCAGAAAATGTTGCGAAGCATGGTCAGGCCAAGCTTGATATTCCGCCACGACGCCCGTTCCGGCGAAGCCGGGGGCTTAACCCGGTGCGGATAGGTTTCGCGGATCTGGTATTCGTAGCGCTCCAGGAGCTTGTCAGGCTGATAGGCGCTGCCCATGCAGGCGCGCCAGGTCGTTACGACATCCTCATAAGGCAATCGGAAATCAACGTTGGAATCCCGGCTTTCGTCCTCGATCAACCGATTCTCGCGCTTCAGCCGGTCCCATAGCGGCGTTTTCGGCAGGGCCTGCAGCAGATTGATGGTCAGCAAAGGTATCTGCGAGGCTTCGATGAATTCGAGCAAATGCTGTCCGGTCTCGGGCTTGTCGGTATCGAGGCCGAGAATGATGCCGGACACGACTTCCATGCCGTAATTGTTGAGCGTCTGGATCGCTTCCATGATGGGAACCATCATATTGTGGTCCTTGTGCATCGCCTTCAGCGCCACGGGATCCGGAGTCTCGATGCCGCAGAAAATGGTCCCGAAGAACGCCTCGCGCATGCCTGCCAGGATTTCCGGGCGCTTGGCGATGTTCAGCGTCGCCTCGCAGGAAAAGCGCAGGACATAGCCGGTCTTCTTCTGCCATTCGATCAGATGCGGCAGCAGATCGAGCGCGGCCTTGCGGTTGCCGATGAAATTGTCATCAACGAAATAAACCGAACCGTTGATGCCGCATTCCAGCAGCTTGTCGAGTTCGGCGGTGATTTGCTGCGGTGTCTTCAGGCGCGGATTGCGGCCGTAGAGCCCCGGAATATCGCAGAATTCGCACTGATAGGGACAGCCGCTCGAGTACTGGATGCTGCCGAGAAAGTAATGCTTGATATCGGCAAGTTCATAGGCCGGGATCGGAAACCTGGTCATGTCGAGGCGGTCGCTCGTCTTCAGCACCAACTGTTGTTCGGGACGGGACGGATCGCGCGACAACCGGGCGATCAGGTCGTCTGTCGCGTCACCGAGTTCGCCTACATGGAGATAGTCGAACGAAGGATAGTAATCCGGGCAGGCGCTGACCGAAGGACCGCCGATCGCAACAGACAGATCGAAGGCATGCGCCCGGCGGCAGATATCGTTCATCTGCTGGCGCTGGATATGCATGCCGCTGACGAAAACGGCCTCCGCCCATTCGAAGTCTTCTGTGGTGGCCGGGCGAATATTTTCGTCGATGAAGCGGACCGGCCAATGCGCGGGCAGATAGGCTGCGATCACCAGCAGGCCCTGCGGCGGCATGAAGGCCTGAACGCCGTCAGTCAGTGGATAGGCGTATTCGAATGTACCGAAAGAAGACGTATAGCGCGGAAAGACGCACAGGATGCGCCGCACGTTTTCTATGCCTTCGACTCGCATCAATTTTCCTCTGCAACTACAAACCTGTAGTGCCCGATAATGGAGCATGTTCGAAGCTGGGCTACAAATTCCTCAACATTGTGGCAGCCATGCCCAACCCGCGCGGGCCGAATGGTTGCGTCGGCATGCCTCACCAGACATTTGGCAGTTTCAGGAGATCAGCCGTGAAGCAAAGTCCGGTAACAAGCCGGTGTTACCAGCCAGGCGATGGTCGGCGCCGGCTAGGCCTGTTCGAAACAGCCAATCGTCGAACTCGGGGGCTCGTTTCAGGCCGAACAGATCGCGGACATAGAGCGCGTCATGGAACGAGGTGGATTGGTAGTTCAGCATGACGTCATCCGCCCCCGGCACCCCCATGATGAAGGTCACGCCGGCGGCAGCGAGCAACGTCAACAGATTGTCCATATCGTCCTGGTCGGCTTCGGCGTGGTTGGTGTAGCAGACGTCCACGCCCAGCGGCAGGCCGAGCAGCTTGCCGCAGAAATGGTCCTCCAATCCGGCACGGATGATTTCCTTGCCGTCATAGAGATATTCGGGGCCGATGAAACCGACCACGCTGTTGACCAGCAGCGGATCGAAAGCGCGGGCGACAGCATAGGCGCGTGCTTCGCAGGTCTGCTGGTCGACGCCATGATGGGCATTGGCCGAAAGTGCGGAGCCCTGCCCGGTCTCGAAATACATGACATTGTTGCCGACGGACCCGCGCCGCAACGCCAGTCCGGCCTGGTGTGCTTCCCGCAATAGTGCCAGATCTACCCCAAAACTCCGGTTGGCCGCCTGCGTGCCAGCGACCGACTGAAACACCAGATCGACCGGCATGCCCTGACCGATCAATCCGAGCGTTGTCGTCACATGGGTCAGAACGCAGCTCTGTGTCGGAATCTGCAGCCGCGTAATGATGTCGTCGAGCAGCCGCAGCAGCCCGCCGATGACCGCCGGATCGTCGCTTGCCGGATTGATGCCGATACAGGCGTCGCCGGATCCCAACAGAATACCGTCAAGAATTGACGCGGTGATACCCTTGGCATCATCGAAGGGATGATTGGGCTGCAGCCGCACACTCATCCGGGCGCGCAGGCCAATCGTGTTGCGAAAGGCTGTAGTCACCTCGCACTTTTTCGCCACCAGGATCAGATCCTGATTGCGCATCAGCTTTGAAACCGCTGCGGCCATTTCCGGAGTGACCCCGCGCGCGAGTTTTCGGAGAGCGGATGTCGTTGTGGCGTCGGAGAGCAGCCAATCGCGGAATGCGCCAACGGTCAGCGAAGAGACCACCGCAAAGGCTGACGCGTCATGCGTATCGATGATCAGACGGGTAACTTCGTCGTCCTCGTAGGCAATGACGGTTTCATGCATGAATTGTTTCAAGGGAACATCGGCCAGCGCAATCCGCGCCGCGATCATTTGCTGCGCGCTGTCGGCAGCGATCCCCGCCAGGCGATCGCCGGAGCGCGGCGGCGTGGCCTTGGCCAGGAGATCGCGCAGATCATCGAAGACATAGCTGGTGGCATCGATGGTGTGGCGATAGACCATATTGGCTCCGGGCCACGAGCGTCGTGGTTCGGGTAAGAATGCATGCTTTCCGAGAGATTCCCAGCCGAGACTCGGGAAGCAGTAACTCGATATTAATCATAAATTCCTAGGATGACATCGCCGGGGCGGTTCGTTCCATTTTGCGCGACGTTTCCGAATTATGACAAAGCTTAGTAATTTTTATACGAACAGTTTGCATAATTTTTAGACGGCCGGCGACGCTGACCGGCCTCCTCGAAGAGGCCGTGCGATGCCTGAAACAGTGAAATCCCGTAGCCCCTCTTCCGGCTACGCCATCACCTCGCGGCTTTCGCTGGCCGCCAAGCTGTATCTCGTCTTTGCCCTGTTCGCGGTTCTGACCGCGGCCATCACCGCACTGTCCGACTATAACACCCGCCAGAATGCAGAGCTCACGGAAGCGATCGAGACCGCCAGCCGCGCCGCACTCAATGTCGAGCGCGTCAATTCGCTGGTCTATGCGGTCGTGATGGAATCCCGGGGCGTCTATATGTCAGCAGACGCGGACGTCGTGAAGAAGTATGGCGACGGGCTCCTCAAGTTCAACGACCAAATCCTTGCCGTCGTTAAAAACTGGGAATCCATCGTCAAGGCAGATGACGCCGAACAATTCGCCGTCTTCAAGAAACGCATCGAACAGTTCATCGACTTCCGCAAGGAACTGGTTCGCCGCGGCGTCGAGATCAGTCCCGCGGCCGGCCGCGAGTGGGGCGACAACGATGCCAACCGCGCCGTGCGTTCTGCCCTCAACCAGGATCTTGGAGCGCTTTCCAAGGTCTATGCCGAACGCGGCAAGCGGCTCGCCCGGCAGGCCGAGCTCAATCGCGAGATGGCCTTTCTCCTGACCTGTCTCGGCGGCCTGGCGCTGGTCGTGGTCGGCATCGGCGTCCTGATCATCTCCCGCTCGGTGGCGCGGCCGCTTTCGGTCATCACCGCCACCATCAGGCAGGTCGCCGAGGGCGCCGAAAATGTCGAGGTTCCCCATACCAATCGCGCCGACGAGATCGGCGCGCTGGCGCGAGCGATCGGGATCTTCCAGGAGGCGATGGAGCGCAACCGCAACCTCAATTCGCAGGTTCTGGCGGACTCTAAGGCACGCGAGGAACGCGCCCGGCACATTGAAGCTTCCGTGGAAGCGTTCCGGGACGCGATCGGAGGTGTACTGCGCGCGGTCACCGACAATGCGTCGGCGATGCGCGACACAGCGCAGTCCATCACCAAGGTGGCGTCGGATGCGAACGGGCGCGCCGTCGCCGCCGCCGGTGCGACCGAACAGGCCTCCAGCAATGTGAGCGCCGTCGCCGGCGCCGCCGAAGAACTGTCGGCTTCCGTCGAGGAGATCGGCCGACAGGTCCGTCAGTCCGCAAGCGTGGTCGAACAGGCCGGGCTACGAACCGACAAGTCGGTGGCCGAAATTGAAAGTCTCGCGGCAGCAACCCAGCGCATCGACGGCGTCCTCAATCTGATCCAGGCGATCGCCGAGCAAACCAATCTTCTGGCGCTGAACGCCACCATCGAAGCAGCGCGCGCGGGCGAAGCCGGTCGCGGCTTTGCGGTGGTTGCCCACGAGGTCAAGGCCCTGGCCGGGCAGACCGCCAAGGCGACATCTGAAATTGGCCAGAACATCAGCATGATCCAGGCATCGACCCGCAGTGCCGTCGATGCCGTGCGCGAAATCGGCAGCACCGTGCGTGACATCAATGAAGTCACGTCGAATATCGCCAGCGCCGTTGGCCAACAGGATGCGGCGACCCGCGAGATCTCCGCGAATGCGCAGATGGCCGCCCAGGGCAATGAGACGCTGGTCGTCAATATCGGTTCGCTCAGCGCCGCCATCGGCGAGACCACCAAGGCCGCGACCTCGGTCCTCTCGGCGTCCAGCGATCTGACGTCTACGGCGGAAATTCTGTCGCGCGAGGTCGACAAGTTCTTTCGCAATCTACGCGCCGACCCGCTTGACCACCGCGGCAATGGCGCGCTGCGGACCGGAACGCGCTAATCATATCGAGCAGGATGTTTCAGGCAGCCGACGCTCCCAGGCAGTTCAGAGCCACTGCGCCGGAAGCTGGAGATCGCAGGCGAGCGCCAGCGTCAACGACATGGAAAGACCGGCGACGCAGAACAAAGCAATCTGATTGAACAGGCTGCATTCCAATTTCAAGCATAAAACTCGTCTTGCATTAGACATGGTCCACGCCTTTCCGTGACAAGTCCCGAGGGATAAATTTCTCCTCTGCAAGTTCAAACTACGATGGTTCGATTAAAGGGAGCCTTGGAGCTGAATTCATCCGGCGATATGCGAAGCAGCTCACATTTGAACATCGCTATTCGGGCCATCAAACGGTGTGAACCCGCTTACGGGAGCATCAATGTCATCACTCGACAATCAGCAACATGTTCGGCGCGACTGTGTCGTTCCTGGGAACGATCTGTATTTTCTTAGCTGAGAAGAGGCGTTCTCCATGAAGAACCCTTTCATATGATTTAATCAAAAGCGGCTGGCTTCGTTTTCACTAACAGTTGTGCCTGTCTAGCGTATGCCCCGGATATTCAGCCGACCCCTCAACAGTCGACAGGAGATTCAAATGAAATTTCTTAACGCACGAAGAATAGGAGCGATTTTCGCAATCTCTCTCACCTCGGGATTGACAGCTTTCTCTGCGTTTGCCGATCAAACGTTCCGAGTTTGCTCCGGTGAAGATCAAGCAAATGGTTGTCCCGTTTCGAAGGATGTTATGTTTGGATGCGGCGTGTCACCAGATCAGATGGCAACATCGGTTTGCGCCATTACGTCCGCTGGCCAGAAGAAAGTACAGGACTACAGGATTGTGCGGCAAGGATCACACGACGGTGGCTCGTGTGGTTACGAAAACTGAGGCGTGCTTTAGGATACGAATCCGCCGGCAGCTTAGTGCTCTTGATTCTTACGACGCTCTCGGCGCATGCCGACGTGACACTCACGATGAATAGCTGGGATGTACTTCCTCGCCTCCAAATTGCGGAGGGAAACGCCGGGAACTGCGAAAACAATCCGATTATTTTTGACGGCAGTATTTCGCGGCCCTATAGCCGAACCTTTCCCGGCACCGGATCAAATGGGCTCGATATATGCTTCCGAAGAACCCGCGACCCGCAAAATACCGGTTCTCCATTAGATCCGACATGGACTCGATGTTCTTCGGATGGGGATTGCAGTATTCCTTGATGTCACTTACGGGAGTTCTCGCTTTCCAATGACCTCGCTATTTACGTGCGTCGCCCTTCGTGTACTCGCCCTCGCGTATGCATCTTTCGCAGTCAGACGTGACGGCCTGCCGCATATCCCGACGACCACGCCCATTGAAAATTGAAGCCGCCGAGATGGCCGGTGACATCGACGACTTCGCCGATGAAATAGAGCCCGGGCACGGCCCTCGACTCGAACGTTTTCGAGGAAAGCCCTGATGTATCGACGCCACCGAGCGTCACCTCCGCAGTGCGATAGCCCTCGGTTCCGTTCGGCCTGACGCGCCACTGCTTCACGGCCGCCGCGACATTCATGAGAAGCCTGTCGGAGACATCGGCGATGCGCTCCGGACCTCCGGTCACATCCGCAATGGTCCGTGCCAGCCGCTTCGGAAGAAAGTCCGCCAACGCGGTCGCCATTTCCTGCCTCGGATGGGCGCCGCGCAATCTTTTCAGCCCGGCCAATACATCGACCTGCGGAGCCATGTCGATGACGACGTCATCGTCCTCACGCCAATACGACGATATCTGCAGGATGGCCGGTCCGCTCAACCCACGATGCGTGAAGAGCAACGCCTCATCGAAACGTGTCTTGCCGCAAGCCACCACGGTATCGACCGAAACGCCTGACAGATCCCCAAATTGCGCAAGCAATGCTGTGTCGAATGTCAAAGGCACCAGCGCCGGCCGCGGCGGCACGATCTTCAACCCGAATTGCTCGGCAATCCTGTATCCGAATCCACTGGCGCCCATTTTCGGAATTGAGGGACCCCCGGTTGCAACCACCAGCGACCGAGAGCGAAACTCGCCCTGATCGGTGACAACGACAAAGCCGGTTTCGTCCCTGGAGACCGCGGAGATACGCGTACCCAAACGCAACTGCACTTGGGCCTTGCGGCATTCCTCCAGCAGCATGTCGATGATTTGCCGCGAGGAGCCATCACAGAATAATTGCCCTCGTGTTTTCTCATGATAGGCAATGCCGTAGCTTTCGACCAAAGCAACGAAGTCGCGCTGGGTGTAGCCGCTCAGCGCTGAATTGCAAAAACGCGGATTGTCCGACAGAAAATTCGCGGGGCCGGTATGCAGATTGGTAAAATTGCATCGCCCGCCTCCGGAAATCCGGATCTTCTCGGCCGGCTGTCTCGCCTGCTCAAGCAGCAGCACCTGATGTCCGCGTTTGCCTGCGACACCGGCGCACATCAGGCCCGCAGCTCCCGCCCCCATTATGATGACGTCATGGCTATTCAGGGACGGATTGCGATCCTGCGTCATTCCACCAGCAGCACATCCACTGCCACTGCGAGCTTTTGCTTGCGCGATCCCACGATGATGCCATCGACCGGCGAGACATCGGAAAAATCCCGCCCCACAGCCAGCACGACGTGGTCGTTCTCGACCAGGATATCATTGGTCGGATCGAAGCCGATCCAGCCGAGCTCTGCGCCGCACCACAGTGAGACCCATGCGTGGGTCGCGTCAGCACCCTGCAGGCGCGGTTTGCCCGGCGGCGGAATGGTTCGCAGATAACCGCTGACATAGGCCGCCGGCAGTCCGAGACCGCGCAGGCCCGCGATCATCACATGGGCGAAGTCCTGGCAGACGCCGTGGCGTTTTTCGAACACTTCGGTGAGCGGCGTGGAGATCACGGTCGCTTTCGGGTCGTACTTAAAATCGCTGCGGATCCGGTGCATCAGGTCAACCGCGCCGGCAAGGATGCCGTTTCCCGGCGGAAAGCTCGCGGACGCGTAGGCGGTGACCGGCTGCTGGACCGGCACCAGCGGACTCGCAAAGACATAACCGATCGGCGACGAGGGGCCGAGGCTGGTGGCCGCGAATGCCACGTCGCGAATGCTCTCCCACGCGGGACTTTGGGAGGCGCGTCCCGGCGCGTGGCGGGAAACAGAAACCCGAGATCGGGAATCGATGCGAAGGGTGCGATGCGGGGTTTCGATCAGCACACTTTCGGTATGCGTCCCGAAAAAGTCGTGCCTGACGGTGCGCTCCGCAGGCCGCGGCCGGATATCGACCATGTGCGAAACCAGCTCTTGCCCATCACCGCTCTTCGGCTCCAGCCGCAGCGAACACCGCGCGAAGTTGACCGGACTTTCATAACTGTAGGTGGTGACGTGCCGGATGTCGTAGATCACGCGAGGCCCGTCAGCTTTTCGGGCCGGCTCGCATTGGGCCCGTGCGGAAAATAATGCGATCCGATGGCATCAGCGAGGTTGAGCAAATCCTGCTCCAGCGCGAACAGCGTTTTGGTATCGAGTGCTGCGGCCTCCGTCGTCGTCAGCATCGCCTGCAGGCCGACGGCCAGACGATGTGGCCGCTCGATCAATCCTCCCTCTTTCAAAGTCGGCAGGCTGGCGATGTGATCGTTGAGCGCAAATACCTGAAACGCGACCGAGCGTGGATTGTAGGGGTCGAGAACGACGAGATCGCGCACTGGCGCCAGCAGGGGCCCGACGAGGTAGCGCGAGCGGTAGGTGATCTGGCAGTCCACCAGCGTCAGCAGGATATCGAGATCCTCGCCGCCGGCTTCGTCATAGGCGAACTGGCGTGCGAAACGCGCGGTGTTGATCGCGCGCTCGGCGCGGCGGCCCATTTCAAGAAAGCGCCAGCCGGCGGCACGGTTCATGTTTTCCTGCGCCAAGCCTGCGAAACTCGCAAGCTCCTGCAGCGTCAGTTCGGCGGCGCTGACGACGCCGTCGTCATCGTCAACTTCTTCGGCGAGACGCTCCGTCATCTCGGTAATGACCTGCCAGGCATCCGGCGAAAGCCGCTCACGTAAGGATGTCGCGGTTCGCTGGGCCGCCCGCAGCAGCGACAGGGCCGAACCGAATTTTTCCTCGCTCTGTAACGCTTCGGCGGCGATCTTCGCGGGCTGCGAACGCGTCGTCTGCGACGTCGCGCCCCAGGTCACGAGAAGCCGCTGGATTCGCTCGGAGTGAAGCACAGTCGAGGAACCTTTGCCGGGATCGCGCAGCGGCGCCGCGAGCACCCGCACCAGCCGCAGCGTCGCCTCGGCGCGCTCGAGATAGCGGCCGAGCCAGAACAGATTGTCGGCGGCACGGCTCGGGACCACGCCGGCAATGCGTTTGATCCGCACGGTATCCACCGCCGGCAGCAGGGTTGCCGTGGACACCGCCTTGTCGGAAACCACCCAGACATCCGCAGCCCGCGCGCCGTCCCCCATCGACACCGCGCGGGCATCGGGTTGATTGGCGATGCGGCAAAAGCCGCCGGGCATGATGGTCCAGCCGCCGGGCGTTGCGGCGGCGAACACCCGCAGCACAAACGGACGCGGCGCAATCCGTCCCTGGTCCCACACCGGGGTGGTCGACAGCCGAACCAGTTCCTGGCCAACATAGTCGATGCCGCGATCCTTGATCGCGGTCTTGAGCCGCTCGCGCTCGCTCGGCGACAACTCGCTGGCGAGTATCGGTCCCCTCCCGAAACCGGGAACGTCTCTGCCGTAAGCGCCCTCGATTGCAACTTCGTCGAGGCGCGACAATACTTCCTCGCGTGCGGATTTCTGGCCGCACCACCACGTCGCGATGTGCGGCATCTTCAGATCTTCGCCGAAGAAACGCCGGCTCAGGCTGGGCAGGAAGCCCAGCAGCGCCCGCGCCTCCATCACGCCAGATCCCGGCATGTTGGCGACGACGACGCCATTCTTGCGGAGCACGTCAATCAGGCCGGGCACGCCGAGCTGCGAGGAGGCGTCGAGTTCCAGCGGGTCGAGCGAATTGGAATCGACCCGGCGCAACAACACGTCGAGCCGCTTCAAGCCGGCGACGGTGCGGATATGAACACGGTCGCCGCTGACGGCGAGATCGTCGCCCTCGACCAGCAGAAATCCGAGATAACGCGCCAGCGTCGCATGCTCGAAATAGGTCTCGCTGAACGCGCCTGGCGTGAGCAGTCCGATGCGCGGCTCGTCGCGGTCGGCGCTCGCGCGCAGACTGTCGCGGAACGCCTCGAAGAACGGTGCGACGCGTTCGACGTTCATCGACTTGTAGAGCGAGGCAAAGGCGCGCGACAGGATCAGACGGTTTTCCAGCGCATAGCCCGCCCCTGATGGCGCCTGGGTGCGGTCGCCGAGCACCCACCACCGTCCATCGGGTCCGCGGCCGACATCCGCGGCATACAGATTGAGATATCGCCCGCCCGGCGGTTTGATGCCGCAGATCGAGCGTAGATATTCGGTGCTGCCGGCAATGGCTGCCGCGGGCACGGCACCTTCGGCGATCAGCCGGCCTTCGCCATAGAGATCGCTCAGCGCCAGTTCCAGCAATTGCGCGCGTTGCACGATGCCGGCGGTCAATTGCTGCCAATCGGCCTCGTCGATCAGAAGCGGCAGATGGCTCAACGGCCAGAGCCGGTCGGCGGTTTCGCCGGGCGCGCGATAGGTCACGCCGGCCTCCCGCAAGTGCCGGTCGGCGGATCCGATACGCCGCTCGATATCTGCCGGCGTCAGCTCGGCGAAGGCATCGAAGAACCGGGTCCAGACCTCGCGCGGCGTACCGTCTTGCGCGATGTATTCATCGGGAATCCCCGGCAGGCGGGCATAGCCACGCGTCCACTGCGCCACGCGCCGATTGCCCGGACGGGCCTTGCTTCCTTGACCGCTTCCCTGGCCGCTTCCTTGGCCGGCCTGTCCCGCCATTCGACTCTCCTGCCCAAAGCCCATTCTCAATGCAGGAGCGGCGTCCTCAAGTCGAGGGTCAAGGGGAATTCAATTGTGCGTTCCTCACGCGGCGGATCGATCTTGCCGGGCGTATGGCCATGATCCTGAAACCGGGCGAGCCGCCGCGCCTCGGCTTCGTAGGAATTGACCGGTTTGGTGTCGTAGCTGCGTCCGCCGGGGTGCGCGACGTGATAGACGCAGCCGCCCAGCGACCGGCCGTTCCAGGTATCAATTAAATCAAATGTCAGTGGCGCGTGAACCGGAATGGTCGGGTGCAACCCCGACGCCGGCTGCCAGGCCTTGAAGCGGACGCCCGCAACCGCCTCGCCCGAGCGACCAGTTTCCGTCATCGGCATCCGCCTGCCATTGCAGGTGACGACGTGGCGGCCCTCGACAAAGCCATTGGCCTTGACCTGCAGCCGCTCCACCGATGAATCGACATAGCGCACGGTGCCCCCGGCCGAGCCTTCCTCGCCCAACACGTGCCAGGGCTCCAGCGCCTGACGCACTTCCAGCGCCACGCCGCCATGGTGGACCCGGCCGAAAGCCGGGAAACGGAATTCGAGCTGGGCCTCGTACCAATCCGGCGAAAAATCATAACCGGACTGCCTCAGTTCGGAGAGTACGCCCAGAAAATCTTCCCAGAGAAAATGCGGCAGCATGAAGCGATCATGCAGCGTCGTGCCCCAGCGCACGAATTTGCCCTGTTGCGGTTCGCGCCAGAGCTTTGCGATCAGCGCCCGGATCAGCAACTGTTGCGCCAAGCTCATTCGGGGGTCCGGCGGCATTTCCAGGGCGCGGAACTCGACCAGCCCGAGCCGGCCGGTGGTGCCGTCGGGGGAATAGAGTTTATCGATGCAGATTTCGGCGCGGTGGGTATTGCCGGTGATATCGACCAGGATGTGCCGAAACAGCCGATCGACCAGCCACAGCGGGGCTTTGATTTCCGCCGGCGGCACATGAGCCAGCGCGATTTCCAGTTCATAAAGGCCGTCATGCCGGGCCTCGTCGATGCGCGGCGCCTGGCTGGTGGGACCGATGAACATGCCCGAGAACAAATAAGACAGCGATGGATGCCGCTGCCAATACAGCACGAGGCTCTTCAGCAGATCGGGACGGCGCAGGAAGGGCGAGTCCGCCGGTGTTCCACCACCGACCACCACGTGATTGCCGCCGCCGGTGCCGGTATGCCGGCCGTCGACGAGGTACTTGTTGGCGCCGAGCCGGACCTGCGCGGCGTCTTCGTAAAGGCCGAAGGTGATATCGACCGCTTCGCGCCAGTTTGTCGCCGGCTGGATGTTGATTTCGATCACGCCGGGATCGGGCGTCACCTTGATCACCTCGACGCGCGGATCGAATGGCGGCGGATAACCCTCGATATGCACCTGCATCTGCATTTCTTCGGCGGTCGCCTCTACCGCGGTGACCAGTTCCAGATAATCCTCCAACTTCTCCACCGGCGGCATGAAGGCGCAGAGAATGCCGTCGCGGATCTCAATCGACATCGCGGTGCGCACGCCGCCGCCCCTGAGCTGCTGCTCCTGTACCTGCTGATGCGGCGCAGCCTCAGTTTGAGCAGTCTGGTCATACACCGGCAGCGCTTCACGCGGCTCCAGCGGATCCTGCTCGACGATGTAGGGAAATTCCTCCGCGGCAATATGCGGCAATGAGGCGATCGGCAGCCGCAGGCCCAGCGGAGAATCGCCGGGTGTCAGGAACAGATTGCCGCGCCGCAATTTCCAACGTTCGCTGCGCCAGCGCGAGGAAGATTGGCCCGCGTCGGCATTCCAGCGCTGGATCGGCAAAACGAATCCCTTGGGAACGTTGAGTCCCTGATCGAATACCCGCGCCATGCGCGAGCGTTCTTCCGGATCGGACAGTTTGGAATCGCTGGGATCGACGTTCGGCGGCAGGCCGGCTTCCTTCTGCAGCCAATGCGAAGGATCTTCGAAGGCCGGCATGATGAATTCGGAATCGACGCCGAGTTTTTTCGCAGCACCTTCCGCGAACCGCTCCGCGTCTTCGATTTCGGCTTTGCGCGGCCCTTCGATCGTCGCGATCAAATCGGAATTCTTCCAGATCGGCACGCCATCTTTGCGCCAATAAAGCCCGAACGCCCAGCGCGGCAGGCTTTCGCCCGGATACCATTTGCCCTGTCCGTAATGTAACAGGCCGCCCGGCGCGAACCGCGCGCGCAGGCGTCGGATCAGATCGTCGGCAAGGCCGCGCTTGGTCGGGCCGACGGCGGCAATATTCCATTCCGGAGATTCCAGATCGTCTATTGAGACGAAGGTCGGCTCGCCGCCCATCGTCAGGCGCACGTCTCCGCTCTTTAAATCCGCATCGACCTGTTCGCCGAGCTTGTCGAGACGCGCCCAGGCCTCGTCGGAGAACGGCTTGGTGATCCGTGGCGCTTCGCGGATCCGCTTGACACTCATCTCGAAGCCGAATTCGACATTGGCGAACCCGACCGCGCCGCTGATCGGCGCCGCCGAACGATAATGCGGCGTGGCCGCGACCGGTATGTGCCCCTCGCCGGTCAGCATGCCCGAGGTAACGTCGAACCCGATCCACCCCGCACCCGGCAGATAGACTTCGGCCCAGGCGTGCAGGTCGGTGAAATCGTTCTCGACCTCGCGCGGTCCTTCGACCGGATCGATGTCGGGGCGCAATTGAATGAGATAGCCCGAGACGAAACGGGCGGCGAGCCCGAGATGGCGCAGGGCTTGAATCAACAGCCACGCCGAGTCGCGGCACGATCCTGCGCCCGAGCCAAGCGTCTGCTCCGGGGTCTGGATGCCCGGCTCCATGCGAATGATGTAGCTAATCTTCTTTTGCAATTGCGCATTGAGATCGACCAGGAAATTGACCGTGCTCGGCGCCTCGCGCGGAATGTCGGCAAGGTAGGCAGCCAACAGCGGCCCGGGCTCGCTGGTCGCGAGATAAGGCGCAAGTTCGGTCTTGAGATCGTCGGTATAGGCGACCGGAAAACTGTCGGCGTAGGGCTCGACAAAGAAATCGAACGGATTGATCACGGTCATCTGCGCGGTGAAATCGACCTCGATCTTCAACTCGGTGGCCTTCTCGGGGAAGACAAAGCGCGCGAGCCAGTTGCCTTGCGGGTCCTGCTGCCAGTTCACGAAGTGATTTGATGGCGTCACCTTGAGCGAAGAGCTCAGGATCGGCGTCCTCGTATGCGGCGCCGGCCGCAACCGGATGGTTTGAGGGCCGAGGTCGATCGGACGGTCATATTTGTAATGCGTGACGTGATGTAGTGCGACGAAGATCGACACGGGCAGGCTACTCCAGCAGCTTTTTTAAGCAGAACACTGGTTCCGGCTGACATCAAGCACTAACAACGGGCAGCGATTGCCTATGCGAGGTGCGGAATATGGCTCTCCGGCGTCGTCCCGGCGAACGCCGGGACCCATACGCCGCGGCCTTGCATTGTGGCACAGTGGCTAACGGCTTTCGCACCAACAGACGCCGGTGGCTATGGGTCCCGGCGTTCGCCGGGACGACATGCGAGGGTGCGGCTTGCGCGGGACTACTACATCGTCGCCCCAAGCACCCAGGGCGCGAACTCCGCGCCGCCGAAATCGAAGCTTTCGCTCTTGGTCGGCGCGCCGGACGCCGTCTTCAGCATCTGCGCGAAGATCCGCTGGCCGCACGCTTCGACGCTCTCGTCGCCGTCGAGGATGGTGCCGCAGTTGATGTCCATGTCGTCTTCCATCCGCCGGTACATCGGCGTGTTGGTGGCGAGCTTGATCGAGGGCGCCGGCTTGCAGCCGAACACCGAACCGCGGCCGGTGGTGAA
>JAQGKC010000359.1 GCA_028290305.1 Bradyrhizobium sp. | reverse complement strand
TTGCCTTTGCTTTGGTATCCCCGCTGCAGATCTGGGTGGTGGACGCAGCAACCGATGCGCCGAACCTGGCCTCGACGCTCAACCAGGGCGCCTTCAACCTCGGCAACGCCACCGGTGCGTGGCTGGGCGGCGTCGCGCTCACCGCGGGTGCGAGCTATCAGCAACTGCCGCTGCTCGGCGCAATAGTGGCGGCGATCGCGCTTGCCTTCACCCTGACGACGCGGGTCAATCCACGGGTGGTGCCGGTGCAGATCAGGCCGGCCGAGTAAACGACGCGGTGCATCATCATCTAAAACTACGGTGACAGCACGCTTAATCTTTATTACGGTGACAGTGCATTTAATTGACACATCGCACCATTGTTAGGGGCACACGGCGGGACAATCTTAGAATAATTGAATGCACTGTCACCGTAATTAGTAATACACCGTAATAGAAATCGAAGCCGGGCTGAAGCCGCTCGGGTGAAACGGGGATGTCGTCTACGTCAGCCCCGGTAGCGCAGCGCGTCTACCAACAGGGCAAAGGCTGCCGAGGACTGGCGTCGGCTGGGATAGTAGAGGTGATAGCCTGAAAACGGGGGACACCAGTCCTCAAGCACCCGTTTGAGACGACCCTTCGCGAGATGGGGCTGCGCCAAATCCTCCGGCACATAGGCCAGGCCGAATCCGGCGAGCGCCGCGTTGAGCATCTGGAAAGTGCCATTGAAGACGAGCTGGCCTTCGACGCGGACCTTAAGTTCGCGGGCGCCTTTTTCGAACTCCCACGCGTACAACCCGCCATGTGTGGACAGACGCAAACTGATGCAGTTGTGACCGATCAGGTCCTGTGGTTTTTTCGGTTCTGACCGTTTTCTGAAATACGACGGCGCCCCGACGACCGCCATGCGCAAGTCTGGCCCGATACGTATGGCGATCATGTCCTTCGCCACTTGCTCGCCGCTTCGCACGCCGGCGTCAAAACGCTGGGCGACGATATCTGTCAGTACAGAGTCGATGGTGATCTCGACCTTGATGTCCGGGTACTGACGCAGGAATTTCGCAAGCTTCGGCCAGAGGAGCGTGTCGACGGCGTACTCGGTAGCCGTGATCCGAAAGGTGCCGGCGGGCTTCACCCGAAGCTCACTTAAGGCCGCAAGTTCGGCGTCGATCTCCTCGAACCGTGGGCCCAGGGTGTGAAGCAGGCGTTCGCCCGCTTCCGTCGGCGAGACGCTGCGCGTGGTGCGGGCCAGGAGACGAACGCACAGCCGGGCTTCGAGTTCCCGAATGGTGTGGCTGAGCGCCGACTGCGAAACGCCCAGCTTCGCTGCGGCTTTCGTGAAGCTGCGCTCTCGTCCTACGGCGACAAAAGCCACCAGGTCGTCCAGATTGCCTCGCTGCATTTATGATGCCTGCTCATAAGTCTTTGCGGATTATAGCGACTAGTCGCGACGGGCGCGCGCGCTAAATTCCCGGCCAACGGCGGTCGGCGAGGCTGCCCAACAGGTCGAAGGGCGCGACAATGGAAATCAAGCGAAGCGGTTCGCAGCCATCCGGCAAGGGACCGGTGGAATATTTCACGGGCTCGGTGCGCATTGATCCGCTGTTCCAGCCGACCGATCCGGCGCGCGTCAGCGGCGCAAGCGTCACGTTCGAACCGGGTGCGCGCACCGCATGGCATACGCATCCGCTTGGTCAGACATTGATCGTTACGTCCGGCTGCGGCTGGGCGCAGCGTTGGGCCGGCCCGATCGAGGAAATCCGGCCTGGCGACGTGGTCAGGTTTCCGCCCGGCGAGAAGCACTGGCATGGCGCAACGCCGACGACGGCAATGACCCATATCGCCATTCAGGAAGCGCAGAACGGCAGCCCGGTCGACTGGATGGAACAGGTCAGCGACGAACAATACCCAAACTCTCCTCAGCTCTGAGTAGGTCCCCAATTACGGTGACAGTGCACTTAATTGACACGTCGCATCGTTGTCGAGGACACACTGCGGGACGATCTCAGGGTAAAATAATTAAGTGCACTGTCACCGTAATTACGTAATTGAGCCTAACATGGCAAAGCACAAAGGGTGGACCCGTTGGGCTAACCCTGTCCTGCGCGCTCAGTGTGATTTGTTGAACCGGATCAATCTGATTCTACCAGTCCAGTCCCGTTTTCAAAAATATTTCCGTTTTCGCCTGACCCAAATCAAAACTATAAGCCTCGCCGTCTCGTCCCTCATGAGGGGCGTATCGCGATCGTCACGGACGCGGGGCGGGATGCGGTGGACGCGGCAGCGTCGGGCGCGGCTGAACTCGCAGGGCAGGCCGATCAGGCCTGTGAGCGATCTGAGGGCGCGCAGACGAACGGCTGTTGTTGCGGACGGTGAAGCCGTGTGGTCCTGGCACCCGTTGCTGGTGTCAAGTTGGCGTAAGGCATGTCGGCCCGACCGGGCTTTGGGCATGCTGTTCATTCGCCAACGACGGTGACAAGAACGAATTCGTCGCCGGGGAGAGCACGGAATAAGCCGTTAAAACCATTGCGTGCGGGAATGCCGGGTGAACCGGTGCGACCGTGGCGACTACCTCGTGTGCTCTATCTACCACCGCACACGAGGCTGCGGGTGCAGCGGGCACCCGGCATTCCCCACGCCCTCTGTTTTCTTCGGGCGAGAATTTCTTGTACAACTCGGGCGCATCGCGCCGCGAGATCGCGAAGTCGCATGCTTTTGAAAATTGAATCGGGAATTTGCGCCGGCGCCGTAGGGTGGGCAAAGCGACTTGTCCGCCCTAGCTCAAAGAGCGAAGGCGGAAGCGTGCCCACCATTCAGCGCGAAAATTTTGATGGTAGGCACGGCGCAAACGCGCCTTTGCCCACCCTACGACTGCCTGAAGCCGCCTCGGGTAAGAGCGTTACGCTAGCAACACCGCGTCCGCACCATTCACCGCTTCGGCGCTGTCCATCACGGTGCGTTCCAGCGAGCCCGCCTGCACCGAAATATTCTCGGCGAAAAACCGCGCCAGAGTGACATAGCGCTGCGGATCGCCGGCGCTGTCGCCGGCATCGCGGGCGGCGAGCGCTTCGCCGGCGAGCACGCAGCCGCCGAGCGTCGATCCGAACAGTCGCAGATAGGGAGTGGCGCCCGCCAGCGCATCGTTCGGTGCGGAGGTGACGCGTTCCAGCAGCCATTTGCTGGCGCGCTCCAGCGACGCAAGCGCGTCGCGCAGCTTGACGCCCGTGGTGCCGAAGGCGGGATCGTTCGAGGCCTCGACTTGGCCGACGATGCCGGAGAGTTCGTCGAGCAGCGCCCACACCGATGCGCCGCCGTTGGCCGCGAGCTTGCGTGTGACGAGGTCGATCGACTGGATGCCGTTGGTGCCTTCGTAGATCGAGGTGATGCGCGCGTCGCGATAATGCTGGGCGGCGCCGGTCTCCTCGATGAACCCCATGCCGCCATGGATCTGCACGCCGAGATAGGCCACTTCGTTGCCGATGTCGGTGGAGAAGGCCTTTGCGATCGGTGTCAGCAGCGCGCCACGGGCTGCGGCGTCGGCCCGCACTTTTGGGTCCTTCGCGCGCACGGAAACGTCGAGCGCGACGGCGGTGGCATAACAGATGGTGCGTGCGGCGGCGGTCAGCGCGCGCATCTGCATCAGCATGCGCTTGACGTCGGGATGCACGATGATCGCGTCCATCCCGTTGTCCTGCTTGCCGACGGCGCGGCCCTGGCGGCGTTCTTGCGCGAAAGCCAGCGCCTGCTGATAGGCGCGGTCCGCGATCCCCACGCCTTCGAGACCGACGCCGAGCCGCGCCTGGTTCATCATCGTGAACATGCAGAGCATGCCGCGATTTTCCTCGCCGATCAGGTAACCGATCGCGCCGCCCTGATCGCCCATCGTCATGGTGCAGGTGGGCGAGGCATGCATGCCGAGCTTGTGTTCGACGCCGCTGGCGTAAATGTCATTGCGTGCGCCGAGCGAGCCGTCGGCATTGATGAGGAATTTGGGAATCAGAAACAGCGAAATGCCTTTGGTGCCCGCGGGCGCATCGGGCAATCGCGCCAGCACGAAATGCACGATGTTATCGGTCATGTCGTGGTCGCCATAGGTGATGAATATCTTCGTGCCCGAAATGCGGTAGCTGCCATCCGATGCGCGCTCGGCGCGGGTGCGCAGCGCACCGACATCCGATCCAGCCTGCGGCTCGGTTAGTTGCATGGTGCCGGTCCATTCCCCCGTCACCAGTTTTTCGAGATAGATCTTTTTCAACTCGTCACTGCCATGGGCGTCGAGTGCCTCGATCGCACTCAACGTCAGCAGCGGGCAGAGGCCGAACGCGATATTCGACGCGCTCCAGATTTCGGTGCAGGCCGCGTTGATCGCGAGCGGCAGGCCCTGGCCGCCGAACGCTTCCGGTCCGGACACCGCGTTCCAGCCGGCTGCCGTCCAGCGCCGGTACGCATCGGGCCAACCGGTGGCGGTGGTGACTTTACCGCCGTCGAGCTTGATGCCGTTCTCGTCGCCTACACGATTGAGCGGCGCCAGCACGTCGCTGGCGAATTTGCCGGCTTCCTCCAGCACGGCGGCGGTGATGTCGCCGTCGAAATCACCGTAATGGCCGGCTTGCATGGCGGCCTGCAGGCCCGCGCCATGATTGAGGGCGAGCAGCATGTCGTTGATCGGCGCGCGGTAGGTCATGACCGTATCTCGCAAAGGAATTGGAGCGGTAGACTGCCGTCTTCCCACGAAACCGCCGATCTCTCAACTCTCCGCGGGGGTGAAAATGAATGCTGCGGAACAGCGAGGCGGCGCGTTTTCGGGCTGAAAGCTGGTCGGGTGCGCGTCGGGAAAATATCACATTATTAAGGTGATAAAGCCCTGGGTCCGATTCAGCCCGAATTCAGGTTCTAGCCTGTTGAAATGGCTCAACTCCCTCTATAGACCGGCGTTGCCAGAGGGAATCCGCGCGGCTATCGTCCCCGCCGCTTTCCAGACAGGTTATTGGGGCGTCGCCAAGTGGTAAGGCAGTGGATTTTGATTCCACCATACGGAGGTTCGAATCCTCCCGCCCCAGCCAGCATTCCGCGTTTAGGAGAATTTTCTTCTTTGGTAGAAGAAAGGCCTGCCGATAGCGGGCTTTTCTAATTGTTGAAAGTCTCTAACTGCGCCGTTTTCGAAATTTTCCGGCTAAAACTCCCGAAAGTCTCCAGCCGAATTCAATAAAACTCCCGTTTTCTGGAGACTCGCCTTGGAGACGCTAGAATAAATGCACTGCACGGTAGATGCGGCAGTCCAATGAGCGAGCCATTTCTGTTTCTGGCCAGAAAGCGCGTTGT
>JAQGKC010000446.1 GCA_028290305.1 Bradyrhizobium sp. | reverse complement strand
GCGATCGATGTGAAGTCGCTCCATGCCAAGATCGGAGAGCTGACACTGGAGAACGATTCCTAAGAAACGGCACCAGCTCCCGGTTCCAAGGGCTGCAGACCAAAGCCGAATGTCTTGGCACGTCGGTGCAAATTGTTGATCACTCGCGTACGGTAGCGTGTCTCGTAGGACGAGGCGCCGGGATCGACGTAGTCCATTCCGTGACGGACAACTCAATACGAGCATACGTCTTCCGCTTTGCCCTCTAACTCAGGCATTGCTCGTCGCAGCCGGTACTTCGCATTTGTGTGCCCAACACGCGACGTCGAAGTTCACGGCGACAAGGTGGAGTCCATCGGCAGGCACGGACCGTCAGCTGTGCGCCGGCCAGTGCCGTTCGCGGAACCAGGCGCGGTATTCCGACATCTTCGCGCGTTGCGCCTGCGGCGCATGACGCTTGCATGTCGAGGTCTCTTCGCTGTTCCCGGGCGCGCCCCAACGGAGCTCCACGCAGTCGTTCGGGTTGTAGGCCATCTCGAAATCCGCCGCCCGATCGACCACATCCTTGACCGACAACGTCCACTGCGAGCCGTCGCTGCGGGTATAGGAAATTTTGCGGGAGGCAAGTTCCGAATTCAGTACACCCTGCAAGTCATTCTTCATATCCGCCACGCTCTTGCCGCCCGGAATCGCATACCGGTCCGACCGACGCGCGAAGCGATCGGGAAACCCCCGCACCACATCGATGGCGATCAACAGACGAAAATCGCGCGCCGGGGTCGAGTAATCCTCCCAGGCGCCGGTCGTCTCGAAGATCGAAGCACCGTCCGGCATGCCAGTGTCGCCGGTTTGCTTGGCTTGATATTTTCGTCCGTTTTCCACTGACGTGATGCGCGTCTTGACCTGCTCGGTGAGGCTCGTGATGGCGTCCGTCATCGCGTGCAGCGGATCGAGCGGCTCGGGCGACATGACATCGTCCATGCGATCGTAGAAATCCTCGGCAGTCATTTGCGACTGCTCTAGCGAAAAATCGCCGTATTGCTGATTCTTGCCGATTTCGGCGTTGCTCAGCCGCCGCAACGAACCGTTCTTTTCGCGCATGATCGGGCGAAAATGCTTGAAGCCAGGGCTGCCGAGCGAGGGTTCGTGCACGAAAAGGAAGTTGCCGCGCCAGAAACGCTTCCGCGTGATCGATCCGTCGGGCTCCGCGTCGACGGCCAGGAAGACACCCGGCGTGCCACTCGCTTCCGGCACGCGACGCACCACCATCAGCACATGGCCGTAGGGGTCGGCGTATACCGTGCCCGCGCGCAGTGCCTGCTGCGTCAGCGGCACGGTGTAGAAATCGGCGTTGTCCTCGCCCGCGCGCACGGCGCCGGTTTGGACAACATCGCCGACGTCGCGCAAATATTCGCTAAAATTCGTCGGGCTCTTCGGCTTCGGCGGAGGCGCCTTCGCAGCTGAAGTTGCAGGCGGAGTTGCGGGCGGCTCGACGGGCGGCTGCGATCGGCTAAATAACCCCGAGAAGGTCGGAGCCTGCTCCGGAGGAGCGGGGGCGAGAGCTGGCTGCGCGACCTCCTGTTCCGGGGGCGGCGGCGGGCGCGTGACATCAGGATGCTCGATGTCGAACCACTGATAACATTTCGGTGGCCTGCCGCCGAAGCCGCGCGAGCAATTTGAATAGCCGAACGGCAGCCCCATCTTGAATGCAAAATAGGCGCGCAGGAAGTAGACGAAGTCGGCACAGTCGGGGCGCTGGGCAGTTTGCGTATTGTCCTCGTTGCGTCCGAGATAGTTGAAAAGGAAATTGCGGGATTGGTCGCGCAGCACCTCGTACCAGACCTTCCAGTTCAGATCCTGATCGGGCGGCGCGTCGAACAGTTTCTCGATCCAAGCCGAGAACAGGACCTCGTTCGTGCTAGTCCAGCTGTTACGCACCTGCCAGATGTTTGGCGGTGGAATCCGCAAGGGCTCCGGCTTGCGTGCGCTGACAACGATGTCGCGGGTGAGGCTGCAATCCGTCGAGCTACGGTCGCGCCCCAGCGTCGCGTGCCAGGTGCCGGCGGCGGGAGCCGCGACCTCGGCGAACCAGGAATAAGGCGGCCCGTCGTGCCGGCCAGGCGATTTGACTGCGACCCGTCCATCGGGCGCAATCAGCGACAGTACGCCCTCGATCGGCTTCTCGGCGACGACCATGACGCGCAGCGGCGCGCCGCTCCAGGGCGCCAGCGGCGACGGCAAGACTGTCACCTCGGCCGAGTTCGCGCAGCCGTCGGCTGCAGCCGTGGCCGGAGATTGCGCCGTTGAGAAAAGCAGCAGGAAAAACCCGCCTGTGACCAGCAAAAATGCCGTGGCAGCGGCAGCAAAGCGGTGCCCAAGAAGCATCTGGAGTACCCCGCTGAGGTCCTTGGAACCTCTATTCGGCCCTGTCGGCGGGCCGGATGGCAAGCTATCGGATCGAACGGGACAAGTCAGCGGAATTGAATCAAGGTTCCATCATCATTATAGGATCATCCCGCGGCATCTGGTGTTTCGCCGCGCTGCAGCCCGCCGGGCAAGCGGAATCGTGCCGCGGAGACGCCGCGCAGGGATAATGGCGCGGAGAGAGTAAATCTTCATGTCTTTGCCGGTTTCAAGCGGCGCATTGAAAATCCGACCAGGTCGATTTGCCATCATCGTTGGAGCGTTGACGCGCGCTTGCATACTGGTTGCCTGCGGTTGTTTGCTGCTCGCGGTTCCGGCCGCCAATGCCCCCTCGGAAAAGCCCGTGGCCGCGGAGAAGGGCATGGTGGCCAGTGCGCAGCACCTTGCGACGGAAGTCGGTGTCGACATTCTCAAGCGCGGCGGCAATGCAATCGATGCTGCCGTCGCGGTGGGATATGCTTTGGCCGTGGTCTACCCCGCCGCAGGCAATTTGGGCGGCGGCGGCCTCATGACGATCGGATTTTCCGATGGAGGAAAGACGTTCCTCGATTTCCGGGAGAAGGCGCCTGGTGCGGCAAGCCGCGACATGTACCTCGACAAGGACGGAAACGTCATCAAAGGCCTGACGACGACCGGCTGGCTGGCAGTCGGCGTCCCCGGCACCGTCGCAGGCTTGGAGTATGCGCGGAAGAAGTACGGGACGATGACGCGGGCCGCGTTGATCGGGCCAGCGATCAAGCTCGCCGAGGACGGTTTCGCCCTGGAGCAAGGCGACATCGACATGCTTGCTTCCGCGACCGAGGACTTGAGGAGATTTCCAGCGACAGCCGACATTTTTCTCAACAAGGGACAGCCGTTTTCGACTGGCCAAAGGCTGCTGCAGCCCGACCTTGCGGATACGCTGCGTTTGGTCCGAAAGCTGGGCGTCGACGGTTTCTACAGGGGCAAGACGGGGGCGGCCATCGTCAAGGCGAGTCGGGCAGGTGGAGGAATCATCGATCAAGAAGACCTGGAGCGTTACAAGATCCGTGAACTCCCGCCCATTGAGTGCGATTACCGTGGCTATCACGTGATCTCGGCGCCACCACCGGGTTCAGGCGGCGTTACCATATGCGAGATGCTAAACATTTTGGAGGGATATCCGCTCCGGGAACTGGGCTGGGGATCTGCGCAGGTTTTGCACTACGAAATCGAGGCGATGCGTCACGCCTTTGCTGATCGATACAGCCTCATTGGCGATCCGGATTTTGTCGACAATCCGATCCGGGAGTTGACCAGCAAGAGCTACGCCGCAAAAATCCGGAATGACATAAAGCCGGATAGAGCAGGAATCTCCAGCGAGATCAGACAGGGTGTTGCGCCTCACGAAGGCAGCAATACAACGCACTTCTCGATCATCGACGACGCCGGCAATGCGGTTTCGATGACGTATACGCTCAATGACTGGTTCGGAGCGAAGGTCGTTGCCACCGGCACAGGTGTGTTGATGAACGACGAAATGGACGATTTCACGCCAAATCCAGGCGTCGCCAACACTTACGGATCTATCCGGGGAAACGCGAATGCCATCGCGCCGGGCAAGACTCCCCTGAGTTCGATGAGCCCAACGATCATCACGAGGGACGGCAAGCCTGTCCTCATTCTCGGCACTCCGGGCGGAAGCCGCATTATCACGACTGTTCTGCAAACGATCCTGAACGTCGTCGATTTCCAAATGAACATTCAGGAAGCCGTCGATGCCCCTCGTATCCATCAACAGTGGCTGCCGGATATGACAAAGACAGAGCCATACGCTCTTTCGCCTGACGCCCGTAGAATAATGGAGAGCATCGGGCATCGATTCGAAAACTCGGAGCCGGTCAACCACGTCGACGCGATCATTGTCGGTGCGCCTAGCCTTGGGGGAACGGCGATCGGTCGAAACAGGTACTATGGCGCAAACGATCCGCGCGGTGGCACCGGACTGGCGCTAGGCTACTAGAAGTGTTCGGCGGTTAGTATAGTGCCTATGCTGCGTATTTGATGGAATTGGCGTTGGCGCGTCCGCGGGTGAAGATATCGCCTCCTCGATTTCGATGTTGCCGCGGGTAGCACCAATCCGCTCCACCGGTTGTCTGCCTATGGCTCATCCGCGTCGGTTTGACGCGCCGGGCGCTGCCTCCGGTCTACCCCAATCAACAGACATCGCAAGAGCGGCCCGACTACTCCGTTTCGTGCCAAAAGGCGACATTGCCCACAACATTGAGACCCTGTTTAGGCTATTCACCCGCCATCGACGTTAGCGATGCCAGCG
>JAQGKC010000405.1 GCA_028290305.1 Bradyrhizobium sp. | reverse complement strand
CCCGCTCCGCGTCGGCGCGCGCCTTTCGAAAGCCTTCTGTAACATCGGTCAGGGCGACCTCCGCCATCAGGTTCTGCACCGACGCCCGCAAAGCCCAGGCGGGTGCGTATTTTTCATCCAGCTTGATCGCAGTGTCGGCATAAGCAAGCGCCTTATCGAGGTCTTCTTTTGTCTGTCCCCTGCCGCTGAAGTATGTCGCCTGGAGGTAAGCCTGATATGCCTCCGAATTCGCGCTGCGCAAGTTCGAAGAAAGCGGCTGGCCGTTGTCTGCCAGCAGCTTCAATTGCAGCGCCTCGGTAGCGGCCCGGGCGATCTCATCCTGCACGGCGAAGATGTCATCGACCTTCCGATCGTACGTCTGCGACCAAAGTTGAAAACCATCGTCCGCCTTGGTCAGGGCTGCGGTGATGCGCACATGGTGGCCGTCGCGGCGAACGCTTCCCTCGAGAACATTGGCCACGCCGAGCTTCCGTCCCACATCGCGTACGTCCACATTCTTTCCCTTAAATTGGAAGGCCGAGGAGCGAGCCACCACCATCAACCCATGCACCCGTGACAGGTGATTGATCAGTTCTTCCGAAAGGCCGTCGGAGAAGTACGCTTGATCTCCGCCGGGGCTGAGGTCAGTAAAAGGCAGCACAGCAATGGAGGCGGTGCTGACGGCGCGGGTGCTGTTCCTCTTCCGCGCCAGCGAGTAGTAGCCGACGATGGCAGTTGCCAGAAGGGCCAATAGCAGCACGGGGATGACCAACCGCCGATAACGACTCTTGGGCAGGACTGGGGGCGTAATCTGAGATTCAGCCGCTGCGGGGAGTGCCAATGGTGCCGGCGCCGATTGCATCTGCAGCGCAACGCTTAATGCTGTAGTCCCGAGTTCCAGCTCACGTTTCAAGCGCTGCAGGTCAGTGCGGATTTCCGCAGCATGCCGATAGCGCAGATCGCGATCTTTTTCCAGGGCCTTTTGGACAATATCCTGCAACTTCGGAGGCACATGAGGATTTAGCCGGGTCAGCGGCAAAGGTTGGCGATTAAGAATCTGATCGTAAACGCTCGCGGGGGTGTCGCCGCGGAACGGCGATACGCCGGCAACCATTTCGTACAGCACCGCTCCGAAGGAGAACAGATCTGTGCGGGCATCCAGTGCCTTGCCAGTTGCCTGTTCCGGGGACATGTAGGCGATGGTTCCCGGCACGCTCCCCGGAGCGGTCAGGGGGCCATTGTTCGATGTTGTCGGCGCCTCCGGATCCACCGTGGCGGCCAATGAAGAACCTGTTTCCTCTTCCATTTTTGCCAGGCCGAAATCCAGGATCTTGGCATGCCCGCTTTCGGTGACAAAGATGTTCGCTGGCTTTATGTCCCGATGAATGATGCTCTTGCTATGCGCCGCGTCCAGCCCGTCAGCGATCTCAATGGCCAGTGAGATGACCTTGCCGAGCTCCATGGGGCGGCCTGCGATCAGGTGATGCAGGGTCGAACCTTCGAGGAACTCCATGGCGATGAACGCCCGACCGCGTTCCAGGCCGACGTCGTAAATCGTGCCGATGTTGGGATGGTTCAGGGCCGAAGCGGCTTGGGCTTCCTGCTGAAAACGTAGCAGGCGTGGGTCGTCGCTCTGGGTATCATCCGGGAGGAGCTTTAGCGCGACAAAACGGCGCAGGCGCGCGTCTTCCGCCTTGTACACCGTCCCCATACCGCCTTGGCCAAGCCGGCCTACGACGCGATAATGCGAAAAGTCGAGTTCGTCGCCCGGCCTGAACTCGCCAATACTTAGTTCTCTTTTCGCTGCCATCATTGATCCTCTACACGAAAGCCGCCGTTCTTTCGGAGGCGTGAGGTTCTGGATTGCTGCGTCGGACTGAGAGGCGAGCAGCCCTGCCGTGTCTGCGATAGAGTCGTTCCCCTAGCATCGGATTCCGCAGGGACAAAAAGGATTCTTTGCGCTCAGGATACCGAAAATCACGATGCGCGTTTTTCAGATCCAAGATGTTGCGATGCTTCGGCAGGAACCTCCGGAGATGGGGCTCCATTGCGTTGCCTTGCAGAATCGAGCAGCCGGTTAAGGGACTCGACGTCCCTGAGGGTGACGTACTGGCCGAGATCGCGCTCAAAGATCGCATCCAGAGTCCATTGCAGCGCGACACGCAACTTTTTCTCAAGCCTCGGCAATTTCATGAGGTAGACGGTCCGCCACAGCGCCCATCCCACGATTCCGGAAAATTTGAGGCCGAAGATCCTGGCGACACCGGTGCGTCGACCGATGGTTGCAAGCTGTCCTGGCGCCTTGTACACAAAAGGCTTTGGTTGTTGATCGTTCAGACGAGCGTTGATGTTCTTGCCTGCAAGCCGTCCCTCACGCTGGGCGTGCTGGGCGGTCGGGGGATAGGGAGTGTTTGAGGTTGGATCCATTATTGCCGCGCAGTCGCCAATCGCCCACACTCCCGGAAAGCGCGGGACTTCCAGAGTGGAGTCAACGACTACTCGCCCTTTCAGCAGTTCGAAGGGCATGGCTTTCAGGATCGGACTGGGAGAAACGCCGCCGGCCCACACCAAGGTGTAGGCCGGAATTTTCTCGCCATCGCTACACTGCACTGCTCCATCTGCGTATGCGACAACTTTGGTTTTGAGTTTGATCTCGACCTGGCGCTTCCTGAGTTTTTCCTGCGCGTACAGGCCAAGCGCCTCGCCAAGTTCGGGAAGGATGACCGCTCCGGGATGGATCAAGACAACACGGACTTCATGCGGATCAACCTTGCCATAGTGCGGGAGGCTCTCACGGGCGAGATCGTTGATGGCACCAACGGTCTCGACGCCGGCGAAACCGCCGCCCGCGACTACGAAGGTGAGCATCCGCTTACGCCGATAAGGGTCGGGCTCGACGCTGGCTAATTCCAGCAATGCGATGACTCCGGCACGGAGCATGACAGCCTCGCCGACGGTCTTGATGCCGAGCGCATGTTCGGCTACACCGGGAATTCCCAAGTAGTTCGTCTCCGACCCAAGCGCCAGAACGAGATGATCAAACGGCAACTCTCGAGAAAGCCTACTGATCCCGTACGAGATCTTCACTCGCCGCGACGCAAGGTCAATCGATTTGACGTCGCCACTCAAGATGGTTACGCGACGAAGCAGTTTGCGGAGCGGATTGCAGACGTGGGGCACCTCAAGATCACCGACCGCCACCTCATCCAGCATAGGCGTAAATAGAGCGAAGTTATCTCTGCTGACGAGAGTCACCTCTACATCGGTCCGCTTGGCGGCCGTGCGGTCGAGGTAGCGCGCGGCTTCAACTCCAGCGAACCCGCCTCCTAAAATGACAACTTGCGTTTTGTCAGCTGTCCCTCTGGTCTCATCCACCATGTCCAATACGATGCTTGGCTGTGGTTTAGCGGAACATCGCAACTCCGATTTTGGGGATGCTTGCTGCCTTCGGGATATTTCGCTGGCGGCGAGGGGACGAGCGTGAGCACGAGTTCGTTTAATGGCACTCTTATGCTGATGAAACCTCGCCAATGGATGACAACTCTGGGTCTGCTAGGGCTGGTGGTACTAGCAGTCATTGGGCTGATACTCACCCGTGATCTGGGGCAGCCCGAGGCACAAAGGGGCCGTCGTGCTCCGCTGGTAAACGAGAAGCCGCTGCAGACTGCTCGCGAGGTGGCGTCGCTGGCTTCGGATGCAGTCGAGCGGCGATACGCTGCGCAAGT
>JAQGKC010000357.1 GCA_028290305.1 Bradyrhizobium sp. | reverse complement strand
AAGGCGCGCACCTGGCCGCAATCCAGAAGAACGGCCTCAAGCTGGAATGGCATGACGGCAAGGTCCAGACCGCCAAAATGAAAGCCGTCAACAAGGCGACCGAGGCCGGCAAGCAGGATATCGTGGTGCTGGCGGTGAAGGCGCATTTCCTCGATCAGGTGGTGCGCGATATCGATTCGATGCTCGGTCCCGACACCGTGGTGCTGACCGTGCAGAACGGCCTGCCGTGGTGGTACTTCCAGAGGCTCGGCGGCCAATATGACAATCACCGGCTGGAGAGCCTCGATCCGTCGGGCGTCCTCACCAAACACATCGATCCGAACCGCATCATCGGCTGCGTGGTTTATCCAGCGGCGGCGGCAATCGCGCCCGGCGTGATCCACCATGTCGAGGGCGATCGCTTCCCGATCGGCGAACTCGACGGCAAGGAGACCGCACGCGTCAAGGAATTGCACGACGTCTTCATCAAGGCCGGGCTGAAATCGCTGGTACTGCCGGATATCCGCTCGGAGATATGGCTGAAGGCATGGGGCAATCTCTCCTTCAACCCGATCTCGGCGCTGACCCATGCCACGCTGGTGGACATTTGCCAGTTTGCCGAGACGCGCGAACTGGCGGCAACCATGATGAAGGAAGCGCAGGACATCGCGCAGAAACTCGGTGTCACCTTCCGCGTCACCATCGACAAACGCATCGCCGGCGCGGAAGCCGTCGGTGCGCACAAGACATCGATGTTGCAGGACGTGGAAGCCGGCCGCTCGCTCGAAACCGAGGCGCTGATCGGCTCCATTCTGGAAATGGCCAAGCTGACCAATACGGCCGCACCTGCGATCGAAGCTGTCTATGCGCTGGTGAAGCTTCTCAACAAGGTCATGCTGCTGGAAGGCGGTGGCGTGAAGGTGGAGAAGGTCGACAAAGCGGCTTGAGGCGGTTTCAGGTCTGGCGGCGCTGTTGCGCCAAAAGCGCCTCGCCGAACGCCTGAAACAGTGTGCGGTTGATCGGATTGTATTGCGGATCGTACTCCGCGTGCCATTGCACGCCGAGTGCAAAGCCCGGCGCGTCGGCGATCCGGATCGCTTCGATCGTGCCGTCCTCGGCGATACCTTCGACAACGACCCGTTCGCCGGGTTCGAGGATGCCCTGGCCATGCAGCGAATTGACGCGGATGGTCTCGCAGCCGAGCAGCCGCGCAAAGGCGCCGCCGGGAACGAGGCTGACATCATGCCGGTCAGCGAAGACCACCTCGGGATCGGGATGGATTTCACCGTTCTCCAGCCGCGGCATCCGGTGGTTCATGCGCCCGGGCAATTCACGGATTTCGGGATGCAACGAGCCGCCAAAGGCGACGTTCATCTCCTGCAGGCCGCGGCAGATCCCGAACAGGGGGATGCCGCGGGCGACGCAGGCTTCCGAGAGAGCCAGCGCCACGTCGTCACGATGGATGTCGTAGGGTTCGTGCCTTTCATGCGGCTCGGTGCGGAAACGCGTCGGGTGAACATTGGCGCGGGCGCCGGTCAGCACCACGCCATCGACCGCATCCAGCAATGCACCGATATCGGTGATGTCGGGTGACCCGGCAAACATCAGCGGCAGCGCACCCGCAACGTCGGCGATCGCGCGAAGATTCCGTTCGCCGACCATCTGTGTCGCAAATCGATCTTCGATGCGATGGGCGTTTCCGATCACACCGACTACCGGCCTCCTCATCGTCTGATTTCCACTTTGTCAGTCTCAAGCAAGAAAGAGCTGGCTATCCTGTCAGTACCATCCCGGCCGATCATGCCCGCCAGCCAGCACCGGATCAATATCCCGAAGCACGGCGCGTGCCAGCATTGCTATTTTCACGCGTGAAGACCTCCGGCGCCGACGGACCTGCCGCTCGCCCTCGCCTGCCAAGAACCCGCTCGGTTCATCGCCTGGCACGGCGAGTACGCCAGCGTCAAACCGGCGCGCCTTCTCTGCTTGATCCCGGGCGCGTTTGGCGAAAGAGTGCCGTGGAAATGGGTGCGAGAAGGAATCAACGTGGCAGTCTCGGTTGACGATCGTCTTCAGGCCCGCGGCGATCTGGCATGGGCGATATCCGTCGGCGGCATCGGCGTCGTCGCATTTGCCGCCCTGCTGCTGTTCACCTGGTATTACGCCGCGACGCTGTTTCTGATCTTCGCGGGCATGCTGCTCGGTGTCGCGCTCAACGCCATGACCAATATGCTCGGCCGCATCGTCAAGCTGCCTCATGCGCTGCGGCTGACCATTGTTTGTCTGGTGCTCACGGGGTTGCTGTCGGGCGTGGTCTTCCTCGGCGGCGCCACCATCGCGCAGCAGGCCACCGTGCTGAGCGATACGATCAAATCGCAACTCGTCGGCGTCAAAGCTTTCCTTGAGAGAAACGGAATCGATACCAGCTATTTCGAACTCGGCAATCCGGCCTCGACACCGGCGGCTTCGTCGACACCGGCAACTCCCGGCGCAGCGCCGACGCATAATCTTCCGAGTGCGGGAGCGATCGCCTCCAGCGGCGGCGCGATCGTGAGCCAGACGCTCAAGCTTCTTCTCGGCACGGTAAGTGCCGTCGGAAACTTCTTCATTGTGTTGTTTCTCGGGCTCACGTTCTCAGCACAACCGAGCGTCTACCGAAAAGGACTGTTGTTCATGGCGCCAGCGCGGCATCGCGCGCGCGCAACGATCATCGTCGACCGCATCGGCGAAACGCTGGAGCGCTGGCTGATAGCGCAGATGGTCACCATGGCCGCGGTCTTCCTCGTGACGTGGATTGGCCTGTCGGCCATCGGCATCCGGAGTTCCTTCATTCTGGGCATCCAGGCCGGACTGCTTGCCTTTATTCCGACGGTTGGCGCGCTGCTCGCCGGCTTGATCGTGGTGCTTGCGAGTCTCGCGTCCGGCTGGGTCGCCGCCGCCAGCGCATTCGCGCTCTTTCTTGGCGTTCATGCGCTGGAAAGCTACATTCTCACGCCGATCATCCAGCGCCAGGCGCTCGACATTCCGCCGGCCACCTTGTTCGCGTTCCAGATCCTGCTGGGCGTGGTGTTCGGCATTTGGGGACTGGCGCTTGCCCTGCCGCTGATGGCGATCGTGAAAGTCATGATCGACTATTTCAAGGCGGAAGAAGCCTCAGCCGATGTCGCGGCGGCCTGAGGCCGCGCGCCAGCCCACGAGCATTCAGCCTGAGGTCACGACCGTCTGGGTGTGTTCGACCTCGGGCGGCGCGGCAAAATACTGACCGACCAATCCGCGCCACGCCGTGAAATCTTCAGACCCCCTGAAATCGACGGTGTGATTTTCCAGCGTCTCCCACTTCGCCATCAGCCGGTAGCGGGACGGCTTCTCGATCGACTTGTGCAGTTCAAAACCCTTGCCGCCCTTGGCGCGCAGGAATAGCGGACGCGCCTTGGCGACCGCGGCCTCAAAATCCTTCTCGGTGCCGGGCTTGACGTCGATTTGTGCGATTTCGGTGATCATTGGGGTTACGGCCTCTCGTTGAGAAGCCACGTCTCTAACCCAGCCGGCCATAATGAAAAAGACGCCTCGCGGCGCCCTCAGCATCTCTCGCACTGCAGCTCAGTTCAAAAGCAGCACGGTACCGGCCACCATGAGTGCACAGCCGGCAAACATCACGACCGGCCAGCGGCTGCGGGACTGATTGTAGCGGCCTTGCGCACGCCGTTCCGATATCAGCGCCGTCTCATATTCGTCCGAGGTCGAAAACATGCAGGCAAACCCGCCGCGCGCCGATGCCGCGGCGGCTTCGAGCGAGATCAGGGCGGCGTGGGCGTTCTGGCTGGGGAGTGTGTCCATGGCCAGGATGATAGGGACGGAATGGTAAACAGGTGGTTACCGCCATCACTAAGCTAGGCTGGCAACGCCCACCCGCCCCTGTGCGGGACGTGCGGTGCCCGCGGTCTTTCGCCGCCACTTTTCCAGCGACAACGGCAGCTCTTCGGCCGCCTCGACGCGATTGCGGCCGCCGCGCTTGGCCTGATAGAGCGCGGTATCGGCCGCCGCCAGCAACACTTCGAGCTCCGTGCCCGCCGGCCCGCCAGCCACGCCGATGCTGACGGTGGTATCGACCGGCCCTTCCTCGACCACAATTCCCGAACTCTCAAATGCCTCGCGCACGCGATCGGCCGCGACGACACCTTCCTCCAGCGAACACGGCAGCAATGCCGCGAATTCCTCGCCGCCGACCCGGCCTGAGAGGTCGGTGATCCGCAACGTGTTAACCACGACGGCGGCGAACAGTTTGAGAATCTCATCGCCTGCGGGGTGGCCGAAGCGGTCATTGATCGACTTGAAATGGTCGATGTCGAAGATCATCACCGTTACCGGACGCCCAGCATTCGCTTCGCGCTCGATCACCCGCGACGTCGCCTCCGCGAACCCGCGGCGATTGAACATGCCGGTCAGCGGATCGATCGACGCCGCTGTCCTGTGCGCTGTCACAGTGCGCTCGGACACCAGCATGAAGATGACGAACACGGTACCGACCGCATAGAGCACAAGCTCGACGGCGAACACCGTAACCCAGATGCTGCTGCCGAACGCGTCGTCGTGCGGGTGCAACAGGTCGCCCAGCAGGATCGGCAGCATCAGCACGAAACCGTGCATGACCGGCACAACGATGGTCGGCCAGCGCTTCTGCATTGTCCTGCGGCGCTCCGACCACAATTCGGTGGCCGTCAGCGCCGCATAAATCGCAACGATACCGGCACCGATCGTCATGCGCATCGCCGACGCCTCGGGCGCCACTGTCATGACGGCGGCTGTCCAGGCTATCGCCCCGAGAACCAGCCCCGGCAGATTGGGCTTGCGGCCGTGAAACACCCGTGACGCATTCCAGACCATGCCGCAGGCTACGAAACCGGCGGCATTGAGCGCCAGCGACAGCATTGCGCCAAGCGTATTGCTGGCGAGGGTCCAAAGCGCGACCGACGCGGCGCCGAGCAGATAGGCGGTCCCCCACCATTTCAACGCCGGGATAGTCTCCTGCTTGCCGAAAAATAGCAGCATAGCTCCGAGCATCGCTGCAACCATGGTGGCAACGAGATAGAGCGTGGAAATATCAAGAAACATGGACGTGCCACCAGCCAAAGTTCTACGCATATTGCGACGCGGAGCGAATAGAAAGGCGCGTCTGCACAATCCAGAACCCTATGGCGACCGCGTTGGAAATCCGTTTGCGCCGACGCGCAAGTTTTCAGGAAAAACTGCATCAACTCGTCGGCAAATGATCAACCAATAAACGATCCATAAAAAAGGACGCCCGAGGGCGTCCTTTCGTGATTGGCGAATGCCGTATTCGCGGCAAATTTTTTGCGAAGCAATTAGCGCTTCGAGAACTGGAACGACTTGCGCGCCTTGGCGCGGCCGTACTTCTTGCGCTCGACCACACGCGAGTCGCGCGTGAGAAAGCCGCCCTTTTTCAGAATGCCGCGCAGGTCCGGTTCGAAATAGGTCAGCGCCTTCGAGATGCCGTGACGCACGGCGCCTGCCTGGCCCGACAGACCACCACCGGCGACGGTGCAGATCACGTCGTATTGGCCGGCACGGGCTGCTGCGACCAGCGGCTGCTGGATCATCATCCGCAACACCGGGCGTGCGAAATAGACTTCGACTTCACGGGTATTGACGGTGACCTTGCCGGCGCCCGGCTTGATCCAGACACGGGCAACCGCGTCCTTTCGTTTGCCGGTGGCGTAGGCACGGCCGAGCTTGTCGACCTTCTTGACGTATTTCGGCGCTTCCGGCGTGGCCGGCTTGAGCTGTGACAACTGGTCGAGAGACTGCATGGTGTCGGACATCTTATGCGGCCCTCATGTTCTTGCGATTCATCGACGCGACGTCGACCGTCTCGGGTTGCTGGGCTTCGTGCGGATGCTCGGGCCCGGGGTAAACGCGCAAGTTTCCAAGCTGCACGCGGCCAAGCGGCCCGCGCGGAATCATGCGCTCGATAGCCTTCTCGACCACACGCTCGGGAAAACGGCCCTCGAGGATCGACTTGGCAGTGCGTTCCTTGATGCCACCGATGAAGCCGGTGTGATTGTAATAGACCTTGTTGTCGCGCTTGCGCCCGGTCAACACGATGTGGGCCGCGTTGATGATGATGACGTGGTCACCGCAATCGACATGGGGCGTATAGGTCGGGAGGTGTTTGCCGCGCAACCGCATCGCGACCAGGGAAGCGAGCCGGCCGACCACCAGACCTTTGGCGTCGATCAAGACCCACTTCTTCGTCACCTCGGCTGGCTTTGCCGAAAAGGTTTTCATGTGAGGAAATCCGTGCAAGGGAACATCTGGCGCGATCGCGCCGAACTGCGCGATTTCTAGATAACAGCGCCGCGCACGTCAATGCCGAATGAGACAAATTACACCAGCAATAACAATTGCTTATAAATATGGTGCTATATTACCGCACAAAACACTAAGTATTTGGAATGGAATAGGTCGCGGTCACGTGGGCGATCGGATCGGGCGACGTCCCCGACAGCAAACTGACCTCGCCCACTGCGAGCCGCTTGCCCAGCTTCAAAAGCCGCGCGGCCGCAAGGACATCCTGCCCGGGTTGGCCCTTGCGCAGGAAATTGATGTTGAGATTTGTCGTCACCGCGAGCCCGACCGGGCCAATCGCCGACAATAGCACCACATACATGGCGAAATCGGCCAGCGCCATCAGCGTCGGTCCCGAGACCGTCCCGCCCGGACGAAGCATTTGGTCGCTGTAGCGCTGACGGAGCAGGCACGACGCACCGTCGGCGCTTTCGATCGCTATATCGCCGTTACTGAAAGCCTGGGGAAATTCGACATGGAGAAACTTCTCCAGTTCAGCCACGCTCATTTTTGCAATCGTCATGTCGTTCCGCCTGCCCTCGCCTGACGCCGTCTGTTACATTAAGATGACGGCTCCGCCCAAGGGGATATTTCCGGGTATTTCGATGACCGCTCAGACCGCACGTGCCGCCGCGCCGCAATCGCCGATACTCCTGCGCGAGAAGCTGGGCAGCATCGCCCTGCTCACGCTCAACCGACCCGAGGCGCGCAACAGCCTGTCGGAGGGCCTGATCGCCGAGCTGCACACGACGCTCAACGACATCGGCAATGATGCAAATGTGCGCGCGGTGGTGATCGCGGCCAACGGTCCGGCCTTTTCCGCCGGCCATGACATGAAAGAGCTGACCGCCCGCCGCACGGACGCCGATCGCGGGCGCGCTTATTTCGCCGAGATCATGACCGCCTGCAGCGCGATGATGCAGGCCATCGTGCAATTGCCCAAACCGGTCGTGGCCGCGGTCCAGGGTATCGCCACCGCCGCCGGGTGCCAATTGGTGGCAAGCTGCGATCTCGCAGTAGCGTCGGAAGCCGCGACCTTCGCCACGCCCGGCGTCGATATCGGACTGTTTTGTTCGACGCCGATGGTGGCGCTATCGCGCAATGTCTCGCGCAAGCAGGCGATGGAAATGCTGCTCACCGGCGAGCCGATTTCCGCGACCACGGCGCGGGACTACGGCCTGGTCAACCGCGTCGTTGCCGCCGGCACCGAACGCGATGCCGCGACTGCGCTCGCCGGGAAGGTCGCGCTCAAATCCGCCTATACCGTCAAGCTCGGCAAGGCCGCATTCTACCGTCAGGCCGAGATGAGCCTTGCGGACGCCTATCGCTATGCGGCAGAGGTGATGACCGAGAACATGATGGCCCGCGACGCCGAAGAAGGCATCGGCGCTTTCATCGAAAAGCGCGAGCCGAAGTGGCAAGATAAATAGCGCCTTCAGGAAAATAGAATTGATCCCTTCGTTGCGAGCGCAGCGAAGTAATCCAGCGATAGCGGGCAGAGAACAAGCTGGATTGCTTCGTCGCTTCGCTCCTCGCAATGACGCAACGGATAAATCTGAAATGAACCATGACGCCTACCCCGACAATTACATCCGCGAAATTCTCAACGGCGTAAAATCCATCGCGATGGTCGGGGCATCGCCGGTCAACGTGCGGCCGAGCTATTTCGCTTTCAAATATCTGGCGCAGCGCGGCTACGACATGATCCCGGTCAATCCCGGCCATGTCGGCAAGAGCCTGCTCGGCAAACCCTTTGTCGCGTCGCTCTCCGATATCGGCCGTCCCATCGACATGATCGACATCTTCAGGAATTCGAGCCACATCATGCCGGTGGTCGATGAAGCGCTAAAGCTGGTGCCATTGCCCAAAGTGATCTGGATGCAACTCGGGGCGCGCGATGATGCCGCCGCCGCAAAGGCGGAAGCCGCCGGTCTCAAGGTCGTCATGAACCGTTGCCCGAAGATCGAATATGGACGGCTGTCGTCGGAGATTTCGTGGATGGGCGTCAATTCGCGAACGTTGAGTTCGAAGCGTGCGCCGATGCCGACCCAGGGCATGCGGCTTTCCCTGAATCGGATGAGCGTCGGTGGCGGCGAGACCACCGCATCGGACCGCGCCGCGAAAAATAAGAACGACCTCGCATGACGCAAATGCGAAACGATTGTTTCACGAACGCGACATAGCGAAGCACGACCGTTCCGAACAAACGTCGAACCACCAGCACGCCTTGACGATTGATGCGGCGGCCGCGATTGTCCCTTCATGGAAGGAGGCGCGCGCTTGCACCGTTTCGTTCCATGAGGTCACACCGTGTTCGTCATCCTTCGAGACGCGGCTACGCCGCCGCTCAGGGATGAGATAATCGCAAAAGGAAACAGAATGACCGATCGTCTTCCAGGATTTGCAACCCTCGCCGTGCATGCCGGCGCGCAGCCCGACCCCACCACTGGCGCGCGGGCGACGCCGATCTATCAAACCACCTCCTTCGTGTTCAACGACGCCGATCATGCCGCGTCGCTGTTCGGGCTGCAGGCGTTCGGAAACATCTATACCCGCATCGGGAACCCGACCCAGGCGGTGCTGGAAGAGCGCGTTGCCGCACTCGAGGGCGGCACCGCCGCGCTCGCAGTCGCATCGGGACACGCTGCACAGGTCGTCGTGCTTCAGCAACTGCTCAGGCCCGGTGACGAATTCATCGCCGCGCGAAAACTCTATGGCGGCTCGATCAACCAGTTCACCCACGCCTTCAAGAGTTTTGGCTGGATCGTGGTGTGGGCCGATCCCGACGACTTCGGCAGCTTCGAGCGCGCGGTGACGCCGCACACCAAGGCGGTCTTCATCGAGTCGATCGCCAATCCCAGCGGCTCCATTACCGATATCGAGGCGATCTCCGCGGTCGCGCGCAAGGCCGGCGTGCCCTTGATCGTCGACAACACGCTGGCGACGCCCTACCTGATCCGCCCGATCGACCACGGCGCCGATATCGTGGTGCATTCGCTGACGAAATTTCTTGGCGGCCACGGCAACTCACTCGGCGGCATCATTGTCGATGCCGGCACCTTCGACTGGTCGAAGGACAACAAGTACCCGATGCTGAGCGAGCCGCGTCCCGAATATCACGGCATCAAGATTCAGGAGACTTTCGGCAATTTCGCATTCGCGATCGCCTGCCGCGTGCTCGGCCTGCGCGATCTCGGTCCGGCTATTTCGCCATTCAACGCATTCCTGATTCTCACGGGCATCGAGACGCTGCCGCTGCGGATGCAAAAGCATTGCGAGAATGCAAAGGCAATTGCGGAATTTCTTTCAGGCCATGCCGCGGTGGCGGCAGTGAATTATGCCGGCCTATCGGGGGACAAATACAACAACCTCGCGCGCAAATATGCGCCGAAGGGCGCGGGCGCGGTGTTCACCTTCGGCCTCAAGGGCGGATACGACGCCGGTGTCAGCCTGGTATCGAACCTGAAACTGTTCTCGCATCTCGCCAATGTCGGCGACACCCGCTCGCTGGTGATCCACCCGGCATCGACAACCCACAGCCAGCTCGACGATGCCGCCAAGACCCAGGCCGGCGCAGGGCCCGACGTGGTGCGGCTGTCGGTCGGCATCGAAGACAAGGAAGACCTGATCGCGGATCTCGAGCAGGCGTTGAGCGCGTAAGGTCGCGCGACTGCACCGCGCCGTCCCCTCGAAAGCCGGATATACGCGAAACCGCGGGTATCCGGCACGGTGGAGCGCAGGAATCAACCTGCCTCCATTTCCTTGAAGGCTTCGCGCGCAATACGAAAACTGTCTATTCCGGCTGGGATACCGCAATAGCACGCGATCTGGAGCAAAATTTCCTTCAGTTCATCCCTGGTTATGCCGTTCTGAATCGCCCCGCGGATATGAAGTTTCAATTCATGCGGCCGATTGAGTGCAGCGATCATTCCCAGATTCAGGATGCTGCGGCTACGCCGGTCAAGGCCCGGTCGATTCCAGATCTCATCCCAGCAATACTCCGTGCTGAGCTGTTGAATGGCCCAACTGAAATCGTCGGCGCTCGCCAGCGAACGATCGACATATTCAGCCCCGAGAACCGCTGTCCGCGTCTTCAGGCCCTTTTCAAATTTTTCCGATCGGGGACGTTTGCTTGTCATGACCAAAACTCCATTCCAATGATGAGTGTGATGTCAGCCCTCGTCACACACGGCTTCGCGCGTGTGGCGCAGCTTGTTCAGATGTGCGCGGCTTATGACGGCTGCCGAGATCGACGGTGTTCCGCAGTTGCCTGTTCGTCGAGTTTTCCGTTGCTCGCCAAACATACGCCGTAGTCCGCTCGGGCCCGCTCGCCGCTGACATAACCGAGCTCAACGTCACGAACGACGTCTTCGATCGGGCGTTCGAGCGGATCGCCACAGCCACCGCCACCTGCGGTCAGGAACGTGACCTGCGTCCCGCTTTTGATGGGCATCTGCGTGATCTTCGTGATCGACTTCGAAGGAGCGCCGGGCGGAACGACCGTTACCGAGCCCACCTCGGCGGATTTGCCGCCGAACAAACCCCAGGGAGCACAGGTCGTGCGTTCCCAGGCAATCGTCAGGTTGGCATCGTCTAGCACGGTGCAGCGCCGAACCGTTCCAAGGCCGCCACGGTGCTTCCCGGCCCCGCCCGAATCCTCCCGAAGCGATACTTCATCGACCCTGATCGGATAAAGCGCCTCAACGATCTCGACCGGAATGTCCTTGCAGTCCCCGTGAGACATCGTCTTGAAAGGTCCGCTGCCATCGGATCCAAGAGAGGCGCCCCAGCCTCCGTGCGCCGTATCGTTGTAATTCCAGAGCTTGCCGTTCGCGCGCCGCCCCGTGAACTGGATCGAATTCTGTGCCGCATGATGGGCGGCGGCGACGTTCGCCGGGACCGCTTCGCCAAACGCCTTGATCAGCCCGTCAATGACGGTCGCCATGATCACGTTGAAGCGCGCCATAGGAGCTCCCTCGCCGGCACTCAGGATCTTTCCGGGCGGCAGGATGACCTTGAGCGGACGAAAGCATCCCTCATCCGAATGCAGGTCAGGTATCAGCGCATACTTGTACGCAACTTTTGCCGCGGTGATTCCGCCGCCGATCATGCCGGCATTGTACGGTCCCTTGACCTGGTTCACGATGTCGGTGAAGTCGATCGTGACTTCATCGGCTTTGATGTGCACCTTGAAATTGAACGGCAACCGGCGATCAAACTCGATGCCATCATTGTCGAGCCAGCAGGACGCCTCGTAAGTTCCGTCGGGCACCTCCGCGATGCGCTTGCGCGCGAGCAGCTCGGATCGGACCCAGCGTTCATCGATGGTGGCGCGGATGGTATCCCAACCGTAGCGCGCCATCATCTCCTTGAGGCGCTGCTCACCCAGCTTGCATGCCGCAAGCTGAGCCTGAAGATCGCCGATCGTGATTTCCGGAATGCGGCTGTTCTTTGCGATCAACCGTAAAATCTGATCGTCGTCGCGGCCTGCGTTGCAGAATTTGAGCGCCGGAAATTGGACGCCTTCCTGAAAGATATCCGTACTGCTGCTGGTCATCATTGAGCCGAAGACTGCGCCTCCGATATCGGTCCAGTGCGCGCGCACGGTGATAAACGCGATGAGGTCTTCGTCGTTTTCTCCGAAAACCGGCGTGTACATGGTCACGTTGTTGAGGTGCTGTCCGCTGGCTTCGGGATCGTTGGTGACGAACGCATCGCCCGGGCGGATCGTCTCGATCGGATGCGCCTCGAGCACGGATTTCAGCGGCGCCCCGATATCGGCGAGGAAAATTGGCAATCCGCCAGTTCCCTGACAAATCAATTGGCCGTCCGCGGCAACGATGCCGACCGCGAAGTCCTTATACTCATAGATCATGAGGCTGTAGGACGTACGGGTCAGATTGGTTTCGAGTTCGCTGGCGATCGCGCGCAGAAGAAAGTCGATGACCTCGAATGTGATCGGATCCGTGCGCAGTTTCGATTGCTTGTTCATAGCACTTCCGCTTTCTCCGACTGCCGCTCCGAGACGACATGCCTCGACGCCACATGAATGATGATATTTCCGAGATCGTCGATCTCGCCGCGATCCCCCGGCGCCACCACCGTGGTCGAGCCGGTTTCAACGACGATCGCCGGGCCTGAGAATTTCTGGCCCGCCGCCAGCGCTTCGCGCTGGTACACCGGACAATCAACCCAGCCGGTTTCGTCGAAGAAGGCTTGCCGTGTTGTCACCGGTTTTGCCGGCACGGTCGCCTTGGGCCGAAAGCTTTCAAGACGCGGTTTGTCGACCAAGCCGTCGAGCACGACGCGCAATGTCACCAGTTGGAGTTTCCCGCGGGGATCGGCGTGGCCATAGCGCTTGGCGTACATTTCCATGAAGGTGTCGCGCAACGCGGCCTTCGCATCTTCGGATGTAAACTCGCGCGACGCCGGCACCCGCACCGTATGCTCCTGGCCGGCATAGCGAACGTCGATAAATCGGGAAATCTCGACGGTCTCAAGCCGAGGGGCGGCGTCCCGCAGCCGCTGTCTTGCGGTCTGTTCCATCGATTGAAACTGGGCTTCGAGATCGGAAACATCCGCCGTTTCCAGGTCGGCAATGTAAGTTTGGGCATTGTCGAACCGAATATCGGCCAGCAGCATACCCCATGCGGAGAAGTGGCCCGGCAGCGGTGGCACGAGAACCGTCGGTATCGACAGCTCTCTTGCAATTGCGCTGGCGTGAAGCGGGCCGGCGCCGCCGCTGACGATGAGAACGAAATCGCGCGGATCATGACCGCGTTCAATGCTGATGCGCCTGACCGCCGCGGACATCGTCACCACCGCAAGCCGGATGATTCCGCTGGCGATCTGAACGCCCGAAAGGCCAAGGGGTGCTGCGATCTTGTCATGGATGGCGCGTTTCGCTGCTTCGGTATCCAGCGCCATTTCTCCGCCGAGCAGACCGCTGGGCGCCAGGCGGCCAAGCGCGGCATTGGCATCGGTGATCGTAGGCTCGGTACCGCCCCGGCTGTAGCAGACCGGCCCGGGCTCGGCGCCGGCGCTGCGCGGGCCCACCTTCAGGGACCCCGCGGCATCGAGATAAGCGACACTGCCGCCGCCCGCGCCGACTTCGATAATATCCACCACCGGCACTTGCACGGGATAGCCCTGCTCATAACCGCCGACATAATATATGTCTGCAATCTCGATACGTCCCTTGTTGATGAGCGTGCACTTGGCTGTCGTACCGCCCATGTCGAAGGAAATCGCGTTCTCAAAACCAAGCTTGCGGGAGAGCGCCGCGGCGGCAACAGCTCCGGCCACTGGGCCCGACTCGAGCAGATAGACCGGATGCTGCGCAGCCAGTTCTCCGGTCATCACGCCGCCATTCGACTCCATCAAAAGAAGCGTCCCGGAGAGGCCGGCTTCGGTAAGCCTGACCTGCAGAGAATCCAGATAACGCTCCATTCGCGGACCGACATAGGCATTTGCAACGGCCGTGGAGGTTCGTTCATGCTCGCGCCACTCGCGCGAAAGATCGTGCGAGAGGGAAATGAAGTTCGACGTTCGCGCGCGGAGATAATCCCCGACGGCGCGCTCGTGCAAAGGATTGCGATAAGCGTGCAACAGGCAAACCGCCACCGCTTCGACGCCTTGTTCCGCCAATGCCCGCAGGATTTCGTCGAGCTCTTCGGAAAGCACGGGCGCGATCTCGTTGCCCTGCCCGTCCATCCGCGCGCTGATCTCGAAGCGAAGATCGCGAGGCACTAGCGGAGGCATGCGCTTGTAGAAGAGGTTGAAGGAATCCGGCCGGTTTCCACGGCCTAGTTCGAGGACATCGCGGAATCCCTTGGTGGTGATCAGCGCGGTCTTTGCACCGCTCCGCTCGAGCGCCGTGTTGATGGCGGTCGTCGTGCCGTGTTTCACGTAAGAGGCTTCGGACAGCTTCGCCGAAACCTGATCGAACGACTGGAATATGCCGGCTGGAATATCCCTCGGCGTCGTCAGCACCTTCGCGGTGCGGACCTCGCTGGTTCGGGCATCGTAAACCACCAAATCGGTAAACGTGCCGCCGACATCGACGCCCACGGAGATCGATTGATCGCCGGTCCTCGTTGCGCTGCCCTTGGGTGACATTGCTTTGTCCTCTTATTGATGAAACCATCCGCAACGATCAGCTCCGCGTCCTGCAAAACCGCCGGAAAAACACCAACGCGGATTGCAAGACGCGGGATCGATACGATCTAGAGTCGCTCGTCCTCGATCACGTTGCGCAGCGTGCCGATACCCTCGATGATGACTTCGGCGACGTCCCCGGGCTTCATGAAGACCTGCGGGTCCCGCGCAAAACCGACCCCACCCATGGTGCCGCTCGCGATCAGATCGCCGGCACGCAACGGCATCCATTCCGTGACGTATTCGATCACCTGCGCCACTGAATGGATCATGTCTTTGGTGTTCGCCTTCTGCATGGTCTTGCCGTTCAGGCGCATCTCGATATCGAGATTTTCGGGATCCTTGATTTCATCAGCCGTGACGATCCACGGTCCGGTCGCTCCGGTCTTCTCAAAGTTCTTGCCGGGATTGATTTGCCGGCTGTGCTTTTGATAATCGCGCAGGCAGGCCTCGTTGAGGCACGAATAACCGAAAACGTATTGCAGCGCCTTGTCGGCCGGCACGTAGCGCCCGGTATCCTTGCCGATAACGGCCAACAATTCAGCCTCGTAATCCAGCTGGGTGGAGACCTTGGGCCGAAAGATCGGCTGTCCATGAGCCGTGAGTGATTCCGGCCAGCGCGCGAATATCATGGGACGGTCGAATCCCTTGTCCGTGCGGTTCAGTTGCCGATTGGCCTCACTGATATGGTCGTGATAGTTCAGACCGACGCAGATGATCCGGCTCGGATTTGGAACGACGGGGACCAGCGTCAAGCCGTCATAGTCGAGATCGCCCTTCTCGTTTGCGAGAATCGACTCGGCGATCGGCAGCGCATTGCCCGCAATGAAATCCACGATCGTCGGACATGCGCCTCCGATACGCGCAGTAAGATCGACGACCTTGCCGTTTTTTACCGCTCCATAGTGGATCGAGCCGCCGTGATCGTAACAAACAAGCTTCATTTCTCGGGTTCCTTGTGCTGCGTCGAGCGATCGACGTGTAAGATGGTTTGAGGGCTTAGTTCAGGTGTCGGCGTCCTCGACGGTCTTGCCGGGGGCGAGAGATTCTATCCGGTCGGCGGCCTTTGCTTCCGACGCCCGCCTGCGGCGCAATGGTCCGAGCTTCATTTCATTTTGGCGCATCACCTTGAGGGCCGCACGCCTGGCTTGATTGATGTGATGAACGGAAATCGACCAGGCGGCTTTCGAATCGTGTGCGGCAAACGCATCGAGAAGCGTCGATATTTCGTGAAGCATCTCCTGCAATCGCGTCGGCTCGGACAGCGATGTTCTCCGTAGCAACATCGCGCGGTTGTGCAGTTGAGATAACAGCTGGCCGATCAGGCGATTGCCGCAGCCTTCAAGGATGATGTTGTAGAGCTTGCTTTTCAGCTCGAGGGTTTTCCAGACGTCATCCGCCTCTCCGGCCACAGTCATCTGTTTGAAGATTTCTCTGATCTCTTTCATTTGCGTGCTTGATCCGCGCTCGGCGAATCCGCTGCAGGCCTGTGCTTCCAGCACGCTTCTGACTTCGTAGATTTCCTCGACTTCCTCGTAGGTAACCGTCGTCACCACCGGACCCCGGTTCGGCTCCAGGGCAACCAGACCCTCGGCCTCGATTTGTCGAAGCGCTTCGCGCAGGGATGTCCTGCTCACTTTCAACAGTTCGATCAGATCGCGTTCACGCAGCCGATCGCCGGGAGCAAATTGCCCGGAGATGATGGCGCGCCGCAGCGCGTCCTCGACACGGCGGCGCAGCGGCGCAGCGGTAGAACCACTCGCGGTATCGGTCTGGTCCATGTCCTTTCTCCTCAATCCCGGACAGATGCCCGTTTTGTCCGTCTTAGTTGTTGCGAATGAAGACGCTTCGAAGCTGGTCGGCCATCAGATCGTTCTCGCGTGAACCGTCATCGTTGGTCCCACATACCGCAGGTCCTACTGCTGCGCGATGCCGGCGTTCTTGAGCACATCCCTGTATTTGTTGACTTCCGAAACCATGAAGCCGCGCAGCTCCTCGGGCGTGCAGGGCGTCGGCTCGAAGCCCTGGGCCTCGAAAGATCGCTTCAAGTCAGGGCTCGCTAAAGCCTTTGAGATCGACTGATTGATAAACTGGACGATTTCCGGCGGCGTATTGGCGGGCGCGAGGATCGAACTCCAGTTGGTCACATCAAAACCTTGGGCGACGGTTTCATCGAAGGTTGGAACGTCCGGCAGGCCCGGAAACCTGTTTATGCTCGTCACGGCCAGCGCCTTGAGCGAACCGGCTTTCACCGATGGCAGCGCGCTGACATCGCCAAACGCAAAGTCGACGAAGCTACCGAGCAAAGCCGTCATGGCCGGTGCAGAGCCTTTGAACGGAACATGGCGAACCCGGATCTTGGTGGCCGCCGTGAACATCTCAGCCGAAAGATGCGGTCCCGCGCCAATTCCGGACGTGCCGTAATTCAACTTGTCGGGCTGGCTGCGCGCTAGAGCGAGCAGCTCGGCCACGGAATTGACCTTGAGAGAGGGATTCACAAGCACGATGAACGGCGACGTGGCAACCCGCGAAATCGGGGCGAAGCTTGTCACCGCGTCGTAACGAAGGTTGCTGTACAGACTCGGCGAAACCGTATGCGACGTTCCGGCGAGATAGAGCGTGTAACCGTCCGGCGCGGAGCTCGCGACGTAGGCGGCTCCAAGCGTCGTTCCCGCGCCCGGCTTGTCCTCGACGATAACCTGCTGTTTCCAGATTCGACTGAGCTCCTCCGCAAGCGCTCGCGCTTGGGCCTCGGCCGACCCACCCGGCGCGTATGGCACGATAATTCGAACGAATTTTGTCGGATAATCCAGTGCGTAGGATGAAGAGGCGTAGCTGCATAGCGCCAACGCAAACAACACAACCCAATTGAGCTTCCTCATCCGCTGCTTCTCCCCTTCACGTCTGCGCGTGATTGATCGAGGCGCCATCTGGTAGCGCGCCAAAACCGACTATCGCCCCGAACACCGTGACCGGAGCTGGCCGACCAGTCGCCCTTTGGGAAGACGACAGGTTTCCGTCTTTAGCGGGTTACATTACGACTAAAACTACGTCAACGATATTTTTGTATGATGGAAACCTATTACTTGCGACTTTCGCCATACGATTTTGGGAGCGAACATGGCTTGCTCTTCCCTGCAACTGAAGAGATAAACGGACGACCGGTCGTGATTTTGCGGTCGTGATTTCGCCAGCGCTTTGGTCGCTGCATCCCGGCACCAGGCCCGCCGTAACGATGTGATTTTGAATGGGTGTTTCGGCGGCGATCAGAATTTCAATCATCCTGACATGGTCACGTTTCAAGACCGCTCGATCCCGGCCCGTCGTCAGCCCGATATCACGAGCCTCTCGTTAACGGTCATTCCGGCATAAAGTGGCATTGAATCACCCCTGATGATTCGGAGCGGAGCCATGTTGCGCTGGACGACGCCATTTCTGGTCGCGATTTTCGCAGGCGCGCCCGCTGTTGCCGCTGACTTGCCGGACTCGCATTACAGATCCGGAGCGACCGTTTATCGCAAAGCGCCGCCACCCTATGGCCGCCGAGCCTATGTGGAGGAAGAATCGGACGTCCTTTTCACGCCGTCGGACGGAGGCGTTCCCTATGTCCGGTTTCCGCCGCGCACGCCCTTGCTTCCGGGATCTGCGACGCTTCCCGGCTATTACGGATCAAACCATTCCTATGACTATCAAGGTCCGTATTATGGCGGCCCTTACACCAGCTTCTGGAATCGCCTGCCCTACGCCTGCGGCGTTTACGGCTACTGCTAGCCCGCGCGCTTTACGGCTTCGCCGTGCGCGCAGCGTCCTTGTCGGCGCGGGTGAGCCGGCTGTTACGCTGCACCACCGAATAGGTCGCGAGCGCAAACACGATCACCAATAGCTGCGCGGACAGCGCCTCGACCGTCGGATTCAACCCGATAGCGTCGAGCCAGGCCACGCTTTTCAGCTCGGTGAACGGCAATATCGATTGTTCCTGGAACTCCTGCACGGCTTCGCCAATGAATTTGATCGCCATCGCAAACAGGAATGCCGATGTGATGATGAACAGCGGCCGCAGCGGAATCTTTTGCGCGATCAAATTGATGAAATAGAACAGTACGACGAGCCCGATGGTCGCGGCGCCCAACCCTGCGAACAGGCCGGCGCTCCAACCGCCCTCGGTGGCCGCAAGCGCGTTGATGAACAGCACGGTTTCGGCGCCTTCGCGAAATACCGCAAGGAAGGCGAGCGCGCCGACCGCCCAGACGGTGTCCTGCGCCAGCGCGCTGTCGGCCTTGTGCGCCAGATAGTCCTGCCAGCCGCGCGGATCCTGCTTCACCATCAGCCAGCCGCTGACGTAAAGCATCAGGCTTGCGGCGATCAGAATGATGATGCCCTCGAGGATGTCGCTGTGTTCGCCCGAGTTCAGCACCGCGAACAGCCAGGCGGCGATGATGCTGGCTCCCACCGCCGAAAGCGATCCGCCGTAGAGGGCCTGGATGCGATGGCCGGCACCCGCCTTGGTCAGGTAGCCGGCAAGCGCGGCGATCACCAGCATGGCCTCAAGCCCCTCGCGGAGCAGAATGACGGCGGCCTGGATGAATGCAGATGACATGAACGACCCCGTATTTGGCTCGTTTTATCGCCGCAAAGTTTTAAGTTAAAGCTGTGCCGTTCCACACAACTACGTCAGCGGGCGCGCAGAGACGGGAAAGTCCCGTAAACAAGGCGCTTCTGCACATCGCAATGAAATTAGAATTGCTCAAATCAACCGATTTGAGTGGCCGGCAGAACCAGTTTTTGCGGTGTGGACTCCGGTCGCCGGGCAACCAATCGTTCCGCCTGAAAAATTGCGAGCGTCAGAACCGACATCGCGACGGCCTGATGCGCCAAGGCGAGCGGGACAGGAACCTGATTGAGCAGCGTGAGAATGCCGAGCGTGGCCTGCAAAGTGATTGCCGCCGCCAGCCACAGCGCGCCGTTGACCGCGGCGGTCTCGGCCCGTGAGCGAACGGCATCGACCGCATGCAGTATCGCCAGCGCAAACAACGCATAAGCCACCATGCGATGCTCGAACTGCACGGTAAGCGTATTGTCGAACAGATTGCGCCACCATGGCTCGTCGAAGAACAGCCGCGCCGCGGATGGAATCAGCGCACCGTCGATCTGTGGCCAGGTATTGTAGACCCGGCCGGCGCGCAGTCCTGCGAGCAGCGCGCCCAGATAAAGCTGCACGAATGTCAGCATCAGCAGAGCCACGCTGGTGATCTTGAGTCGCGAAGACGCAGCAAGTGGCGGCCCGTTCACCTGTCGCCGCAGCGTCCAGACAATGGCCGAGAAAATGAAGAGCGCCAGCATCAAATGGGTGGCAAGCCGATAGTGCGAAACTTCGACCCGCTCCGAAAGCCCCGAGGCCACCATCCACCAGCCGACCGCGCCCTGCAGCGCGCCGAGGCCGAAGATCAGCCACAACCGGAGTCTGAGGTCTGCGCTCAAAGCGCCGCGCCACAGAAACCAGAGAAACGGCAGCAGAAAAGCGACGCCAATCACGCGCCCAAGCAGCCGGTGGCTCCATTCCCACCAGAAAATCGTCTTGAACTCGCCGAGAGTCATGCCGGCGTTGAGTTCGCGATATTGCGGGATGGTCTTGTAGGCGTCGAACGCCTGCGTCCATTGCTCCTGATTGAGCGGCGGCAGAGTTCCGGTGACCGGCTTCCATTCGACAATCGAGAGCCCGGATTCGGTGAGACGCGTCGCGCCGCCGACCAGCGCCATGGCGGCAATCAGGATCACGACTGTCACCAGCCACCAGCGGACGGCGCGGTTGCCTGGTGTTGGTTGGGCGGAAATACCGGTCATCGAAGCTGTGCTTGATTGAATTTCCGCGCACCTTATAGTCCGCCCCTCCCCGCGCGCAAGGCGCCCACCTGCGACGAGTTGCACATTTCCGTCATGACGATACGCACCCGCAAATTCATCGGAACCATTGCACTGCTGGTGCTGGTGGTGGTGTGGTCGCTGATGGGAATGACGGTGGCGCAGACGCCGTGGCTGGCGAACTCGGGGTTGCTGCAGGCGATCTTCTATGTCGTGGCCGGTATCGGCTGGGTGTTGCCGGCGATGCCTATCATCAGCTGGATGGCGCGGCCGGACGCCTAAAGATCTGCGCCGCGGGCACGTTTGGCCGCAGGAAATGTGACGCCCGACAGCATCACGCGCAGGGCCCGCAGCGAACGCTGCCGCCCATCCCAGGCGATACGTGGAAGCGCGTGCAGATTGGTTCGGCCCGCCGTCGCGACCATATCGGATATCGCCGATGCTGCGCTCGCAAAGCCCGCCTCCGAAGCCATCGCGACATGTTGCCGGCGGAAGGTAGTGCGATCGCCGAACGGATAGGCAAAGTGCCTGACATCGCGGTGGAACGCGGCTTGCGCGACCGCCATCCCCATCGTCATCTCGCGCAACGCAGCCGCGTCCTTCAGGTTCGACAGAATTGGATAGTTCACCGTCGCGCTTCCAATCGTTACGAGCGGATCGGCTGCAAGCCTCGCCAGATCGCCCCAGTCCATCGATGCTTCGCGCGACACGGCCGCGAGGTTGACGGAATATCGCTTGCAGAGATCGTTGATCGCAGATGACAGATCGGATGGCGGAAGCGAGCGCATCCACCCCCAAAGAAAATCGTAGAGCTGATATTTTTCGGATGTACGCCCGATATTGAAATGCAGCTCCCTGCGATCGATCACAAGGCTGATGCGATTCTCGCGCGCAATGATCTCTTCAAGCGCGAGCCACCACGCCTCGCCTACTCCGTCCGGAAACGCCGTCGGCACGTAAACGGTGAAGGGAACACCGTGTTGCGACAGCACCGGATAGGCCGAAATCATCAGATCCTTGTAACCGCCATCGAATGTCAGGCAAACAAACCGTCTCGGCGAAGCCAGCGTGACCGCCCTCCGGCAAGCCTCGTCCATTGAAACGATATCGAATTTCCAGCGCTTCAACGCGCCGATCGTCCGATCGAGAAATTTGGGCGTAATTTCCGCAGATTTGAGCGGCTGAAATCGCACGGCACGCTGCGGCCGTACGCGCTCAAACCGCAGGATGACGCCGGCGCCTCCGGTCCATCGCTGCATGATCAGGGCGTATCCGCTGAAATAGGCGAGCTCGAGTCCCAGACTCGTCAGCAATCGGATATCAGATGGCAAGGTCTGGCCCCTCACTACGGCGATTTCCGCCCCGCCGCGGCCGCATTGTCATTACTCTTTGTTGACATTTCTTTGCAAAGGTCGGCCAAGGCTGAAAAATGTAAATATTTTCCATAGACAGGTTTCTCAATGACCATGGCTGCCGCGATCGAAAGCCGAACGGCCGAAGCGCCAGCGCGGTCGAAAGCGAGCCGCTTCGCCGGCGTCGAGATTTTCAGCGATCTCAGCCAGGCCGAGACGATCTGGCGTGGCCTCGAAGATCCGAAACATTTCTCCACGCCGTATCAGCGCTTCGATTTCCTTAGCCCGTGGCAACGGCAGATCGGTGAGCGCGAGGGTTTTCGGCCTTTCATCGTTGTTGCCTATGACGCGGAACGCCAGCCGCTGTTGCTGCTTCCACTCGCGCTCAGGCACGCGCACGGTGTTCGCACCGCCAGTTTCATGGGTGGCAAGCATGCGACTTTCAACATGGCGTTGTGGAACAGGGAATTCGCAGTTGGCGCAACTGCTGTCGATCTCGATGCGCTGATATCGGCGATACACGAGCAGTGCGTGGCCGATGTCCTGGCGCTCAATCAACAGCCGTTGCGCTGGCGGGATTTGCCAAATCCGATGGCGATGCTGCCGAACCAGGCCTCGGTCAATAGCTGCCCGGTGCTGACGTTCGAGCCCGACGCGCCACCCGTGACGCGGATCAGCAATTCATTTCGCCGCCGGCTCAAGGGCAAGGAGCGCAAGCTGCAAGGGCTTCCCGGCTATCGCTATTGCGCGGCTAGTACCGAAACCGAGATCAAGCGGCTGCTCGATGCGTTCTTCCGTATCAAGCCGCTGCGGATGGCGGAGCAGAAACTGCCCAACGTGTTCGCCGAACCTGGCGTCGAGGATTTTGTCCGCAGCGCCTGCATGACGCCGGTCGCAGGCGGCGACCACGTGATCGATGTGCACGCCCTCGAATGCGACGACGAGGTCATCGCGATTTTCGCCGGCGTCGCCGACGGCAACCGCTTTTCAATGATGTTCAATACCTACACGATGTCCGAAAATTCGCGTTACAGTCCCGGGCTGATCCTGATCCGCAACATCGTCGACCACTATGCCGGGCGCGGCTATCATGCGCTCGACCTCGGAATCGGATCGGACGACTACAAACAAATGTTCTGCAAGAGCGACGAGCCGATCTTCGATTGCTTCATCCCGCTCAGCCCGCGCGGCAAGATCGCGGCCGCCGCGATGTCAGGCATCAATCGCGCCAAGCACTTGGTAAAACATAATCATATGCTTTTTCATCTATCGCAAAAACTGCGCAGCACGCTTCGCCGCTGATTGACGCGGCAGTTGCTCGATGCGGCAGCGTCTTTCCGATGTAGCCGCCGGACGAGGGCCAGCAGAGCTCATTTTGACGCAGGAGCGCCCAGCGCACGCGATAGCGCGTTTGCGGCTTCTCGCAGCAGAACAATATGCTGTTTTCCGTTGGCGGCGGGACCCTCGTTCGGCGAAATGATCGTCAGCGCACCGGCAAGGTCGTGCTGATGGTTCCACACCGGAGCTGACAACCCGATGAACCCGTCATTCAGGAGGCTTTCGGTTTCCGCGACACCGGATTCAACGACGCGCTGCTTCAGCCGCTCGGCGTCGAGTTTTTTGCGAATGTCGGGAGCGAGCGCCAGGATTTCCTCGCGCAGGAAAGCGGTTGTTTGCTGCGCCGGCAGATGGGTGAGAAAAATGCGCCCTGTCGCGCTCCGGAGAAGCGGAAGAACATATCCGATCTGCAACGTCATCGGGATGCGCCGCGGACCATCGACCTTGAACACAATCGTTGGACCGCGGTTGCCCCACACCGAAAGAAACACCGACTCGCTGATGTCCTCGCTCAACGCGCGCATGGCCTCGCGCGATATCTCGACAAGGTCGAGGCGCCGCAGCGCACTCAAACCGAGGTCGAGCGCGTAGCGGCCCAGTGTGTAGTGCCCGGTCGCCTCCAGTTGGGCAACGAGACCAACCCGCTTGAAACTGACCAGATAGAAATGCGCCTTGCTCGCGGTCATGCCGGCACGCAACGCCAGTTCCTTGAGCGCTAGCGGCCCTTCCGCCCGCTCGAGTACGCTGATCAGCGTGAAGCCAATTTCAATCGATTGGATCGATCGTTGCTGGCTGGGCGGCTTGACCTCACCTGTGGTCGGGATGGGTTTTTTGGGCATGAACGGTCAAACCGGAAGGGTAACGGCGTCGTATTCGAACAACCAGGTGTATCGATCGCGAACCCGCTCCGGCTGCCACTCGCGCGAGACGTAATCTGCCGCGCCTTCCGAATTTGCCAGCGCAGGATTATGAAACCGTTTGGCGTTTTCGGCGGACTTAACCACGATGGACGCCGTCCGTGAAAGTCTCAGCTCCTCGTAACGCTTGAGTGCCGCGAGCGGATCGAACTTTGCGAGGCAACGCGCCAAGATCATTCCATCCTCGATCGCCATATTGCCGCCTTGGGCCAGAAAAGGCAGCGTGGGGTGGGCGGCATCGCCGATGACGCATGCGTGTGGCGTGCAGAATGCGGCAAGCGGTTCGCGGCCCAGCAGAGCCCATTTGTAGGGAACGTCGAGGGTTCTGATGATGATATGTATTTCATCGTTCCATCCGGCAAAGCAAGCCAGACATTCCTCGGTGGTGCCCTGCTCCGTCCAGGACTCGACGGCCCAGCTTTCTCGTTCGATGATTCCCACGAAATTCAACAGTTCGCCGCGTCGAACCGGATAGGTGATGACGTGACCGCCGGGGCCGACCCAGTTGGTCCCGACATCCCGGCGCATCGCGGCGGGTAGCCGCTCCATCGGCACAAGCCCACGCCAGGCTGCCAACCCCGTGAATGCCGGTTTGGCATCGCTGCCGATCCGACGCCTGATCTCGGAGTGGACCCCGTCGGCGCCGACGATGACGTCGCCATGATGGCGCTGCCCGTTATCGAGGATCAGCCAGGCACCATTTTCGGTCTCCTCGAAACCGACGCAACGGGAAGCGAGATGCAAGCAGCCCGGCGCGCGCTCGTTGAAGGCATCGAGCAGAACCCGGTGAAGGTCTCCCCGGTGCAGCGTCCAGTACGGCGCACCATAGAGCTCCTGCGACTCGGCGCCGAGATCGAACAACTTCCAGGTCTGTCCGGTGCTGAACAGCCGGATTTCCTTTCCGGACGGCTCGCATGCGATCGCCTTCATCTGCACTTCCAGGCCGAGCGCGATCAGCACGCGCGTGCCGTTTGCGCTTAACTGCACGCCTGCGCCCAACTCGCGGAGCTCAGGCGCCTGTTCGAAAATCTCAACCGCGATTCCGATCTTCTGGAGTGCGAGACCCGTCACCAGGCCCGCGATACCGGCGCCTGCGATCAGCACCTTTGGCAACTTCGTCTGCATTCCCATTACCTTTTCGTACATCTTCTTCAGTCTCGATATCTTGATAGGCTGCGCTGGACCAGATGCGGAACGCAGCGGCGACGTTATCGATTCAATACAGCCTCGCCCGCGAGTGGCACCTGCTCGCGGGGCCGTGTTGATGAGAAAAATCCCACCGCCAGAACCGACAACGCCGCGAGAAAGGCAGGCGCCGCGACAGCCAGGAAAATCGATGTCACTTGCCATTGCCATCCCAGCAGCAGCCCGCCGAGCACCGGACTGATCAGCGAACCGAACCTGCCAATTCCGAGCGCCCAGCCGACGCCGGTGGCGCGCATGAAGGTCGGATAGAGTTCGCCCGCCAGCGCGCTCAACCCGAGATGGGCGCCGACCGAAAAGAAGCCGGCCAGGAAGACGATGATCTTGAGCGCGAAATGGGATGAGGCAAAGCTACCTGTCGCCGCGATGCAGGCTGAGGCCAGAAGAAACGACAGCGCCAGCATGCGCGCAGGCCCGAACCAGTCCATCAATTGGCCCACGACAGGAGTGCCGAACAGGCCTGCCGCGGAGAACAAAGCCGCCGCGATCGCGGCATCTTCCACCGAAATGCCGCCCACGCCATGAATCGTGACCGGCAGCCAACTCGTCATGTAGTAAATGACCAGCAGGTCCATGAAGACGGCAAGCCACAGAAATATTGTCATCCCGGTGCGTCCCTCCCGGAACAAATGTCCGACCGGCAAGCCAGCGAGCTTTCGTTCGCTCGATGTGAGAGCAACGTCGGCGTTCACCGGCAGCGTCCGGTCGATCTTGTTCAAGATGCTCATCAACCGCGAACGCCGGGCGCCCGATAGAACCATGAAGCGAATGGAGTCGGGCAGCAGAATGATCAGCGCCGGCGCCATCAGCAGGGCCGCGGCGCCGCCGATAACGAAGGTTGCCTGCCAGCCGTAGCTCGCACCCAGACGCGCGGTCAGAAATCCCGCCCCGCTAGCTCCCACCGAATACCCGGCGCTCGCTACCGTCACCATCAGCGATCGTCGTTTGGCCGGCGAATATTCGGAGATCAGTGCGATGGCGTTTGGCATTGCGCCGCCGACGCCGAGACCCGCCACGAACTGCAGAATGGTCAGAGCCAGAATGGACGAGACCAATGCCTTGCCGAGTGTAAGAAAGCCGAACGTCACGAAACAGAATATGATGATGATCTTGCGTCCGAACCGATCCGCCAACGCACCGAACACGAGCGCACCTATGGCCATGCCAAGAAGGCCGGCCGCGAATACCGGGCTAAAGGAAGCTTTTGAAACTCCCCAGGCCACCGAAATGATAGGAGCGACGAATCCGACTGCTTGAGCATCGAAACCATCGATGATCATGACGATGAAGCACAAGACGAGAACCAGGATTTGAAAACGCCCTACCCCGCGGTCATCGATAAATTTGGCGACATCCACCGATCTTTCCATGTTTCCCTCCCCTTGTTTTTTATTGTGTTCAAGCTCGTTGCGCGGTCACGTCGTGCTTGAATATCCAGTTTCGGTCACGGGGCGGAGGCGCTGGAACCTTTCGATTGTCCTCGAATTGGGCGCGGGCCTGCAGTTGCACAGCGCTGGCACGCGGGACTCTTTCGCTTTGGTACGCCGCCAGTCCGGCATCGATGTCGTCCGGGCGGGCGGCGAGATTGCGCGCCAGTGCGTAACCGTCTTCGATGGAAATCGCAGCACCCTGCGCCAGCGTCGGCATCATCGGATGGGCGGCATCGCCGAGAAGCACGGCCCGGCCCGATACCCAGTGGTCGAGCGGATCCCGGTCGTAGATCCCCCACTTGAAGCACCGCTCTGCCTGCTCCAGCATCTTGAGTAGCGCGCCGTTCCAACCGCTGTAGGCCTGCAACAGTTCTTCGGTCGTGCTCGGTGTCACCCAGGATTCGTCGACCCATTGATTTGAAACGCGACCCGCGAAGATGTTGAGAAACTTGCCTGACCGGATCGGATAGCAAATCACGTGTCCGGTCGGCCCAATCCATCCGGAGTATTCACCATGCTGCAGCGTCACACTGCCACCGGGTCCGATGCGCGTCGGAACGATTTCCATCGGAACCATCGTTCGCCAGCAAATCTGGTGCGTGAATCTGGCCGGCTTGTCTCCGAACAGTTTTCCTCTTACGGCTGAATGGATCCCATCAGCTCCCACCAGAACGTCGCATTCGATCTGACGGCCATCGGAAAACGACACCGTTGCGCCTGACCGGGCCGAAGACGCGTCGACGCAAACGGCATTCAAATGAATGGAGGAATCGGGAACGAGACTTCGCAGCAGGTGATGAAGGTCGGCGCGATGCGCCGTAAGATAGCGCGCTCCATATTCCTGCTCCGCGATAGATCGAAGCGGCTCCCGAAACCGCAAGCTGGCATCGTTCCAATTGAGCGATACCATGTTCGTTGGCTCTGAAGCGACTTCAAGCAACTGGTCCTCAAGGCCGAGCGCCTTGATCACCCTGACCGCGTTCGGCCCGATCTGCAGTCCCGCGCCGACCTCCCCCAATTGTGCAGCCTGCTCGTAGACCTCGACTTCAAGCCCAAAGCTCAACAGAGACGCCGCCGCGGTCAGGCCGCCAATCCCCGCTCCAACGACCACGACCTTAGGTTTTCGCGGCATCGTCACTTCCTCCTATATTTGATATTATCAAATCGTATTTGCTTAATACAAACAAACTGCAGCTTTGCCGTCAAGGGCTTCCGCGTCGCCAGGCGAACGCTCGATATGAGACTGCGGAAAACCCGCGGCGGGCGCAGGCCATTGCATGCGGTGTTGCGATGCGCACTACGCCGCTGGATCCTCAACACGCCAGCTTCGGCGCACCCTGCTATTTCGCAGCAACCAAAGAACGCAGGATGACCGCGCCTTCCTTCGGCAGCGCCGCAGCTTCCCGGTAAAGCGCAATCAATACCGAGCAAAATCTCGCCTGCTGGCTGTCTGCGACCTTTGAACCCTCTATCAAGCCGAGATCGCTCTTGGTTATTCCCTTTGCGGCGAGCTTGTTCGAAAGCTTCGGCCAGAGTTCCTTACCCGACGCATCGGCATCGGGCCTCTTTGCTGCCGTACGGATAATTCGTTCCTCGATATCCAACTCGCGCTTCGAGAAGGCTTGCGGTATCAAGTCACTATCGAGGACCCCGCTCGTCGCGAACTTATAGCAAATTGCCGGACTTTGTTTCTGCAAGACGGCAAGTTGATCAGCCATCAAACTTCCAAGGTCGATAAGAACGTCATCGTCGGCCAGATGGCGATTAGCCGATACGATATCCTCCAGTTTGACATAGAGAAGCGAAGCCGCTTCGGCCTCCGTCTTTCCGGCGACAAACGCATCGTAATAGACGCCGACCATCTCATCGTAGTCTTTCGGGAACCGCGCACTGACCGCAGCGTAAACGCCGGCGTTTTCTTTCAGCGATTTCGAAAACGATTCTCTGGAAACGTCTGCCTCAAGACCCGAAAATGCGTAATCCGAACCGTTCGACACTTTTGTAACGACGTTCGATTTCAAAAGCTCCGCTTCGGGTGGCTGCCACAGATCCGAGCTTGGCGTGGCCAACGCGCGAGCGATAAATGAAGCATCGTACCCTGCTTCGGTGAAAATCTTCCGTTGGCCTTGCAGTTCCGGCGAGTCCTTCTGGTCTTCGCCCGCGAATGACCCGCGGTGGAATCCCAGGACGGCTCCGTGCAGGAGAATGCGTTCGGCACCGCCGGAGAACGCAAGCGTGCATGCCGACAAGCATTTGGCCGAGACGTACGTGTTCAGCCTTTTATCCCTGATCAGGTTATATAATTTTTCTCCCTCACCTATCCGGCCTCCGATGCTGTTAAGATGAACAACCCGGATTTGACGCGATGCCCGCAAGATCTTTTTAAAATCGTCTGCGAGGCCATACTTTATTCCGCCGGTTATTTCCGCCTCGGTGCCGTTCCTCATCACCCGTATGAAATACTCCGGAATATCCGGATCGTTCATAAAGGCCAAGCGGGTCGCTTCCCTCACTTGAGGAATTGCGGACCAAACGATGGCAACTGAGAGCTGGAAGAAGGCGATCACGGCAAGCAGCTTTGCGACGCCGGCCCAGGGCGCACGCTCGAGTTTTAGCGATTTGCGCTCGATATACCGGTTGGCCGATCGCCAAACACCGACCCACTGCCAAACCGATATCGCAATGGATACAAGCCATACGCCTAAAATGAAGGCGAACACGTATGTGGGTTGGAAACCAGACCTGGACTCGAAGACAGTGGAGAGGCCGAGAGGAACCAGCGCAACGGCGAAATTCCCGATCAGACCGAATACCCAGTACGAAACAAAGAGCGGGTAATCTCCTCGCCAATTTTGGGCGATGAAGTTGTTGTGCTTATAAGCAGGCCGTTTTTCCGCCGCTTGCTGCGGTGCTGTTCCCGTAACACGGTCGACGTTGCTACGAATCTTCCAGCGCGAGAAGAACGCGTCTTTAAGCGTTCCTGCCAGAAAAAACAGCAGCGTTAGAATACCAACCGAGCCGATGACGCGCCCAATGTTCTCGGTTTCGTTGCCATTCCAGGGGAGAAACTGTTTTCCGCGCCACTCGAAAACGATGTCCGCAGCACAAACCAAAGTCCCCAACGTCAGGCCGTAGACCGCCCAACGTCTCTTTACCCGTTTGCGTTGATTTAAGGCTTCAGGAGCCTCAAAAGAATCAAAGACCTCGGCAACTGACTTCCAGTCCTGAAAGCCTTCTCGCCAAATGAAAACGTGCTCAAGGTTTGCGTAGCTCGCAAGCTTTTGCCTTAGCTCGGCAGTTCCGAGCGGGCCGTCTTGGCCCGTCAGATCCTGCAAATACCACTCGACCGCCATACCGCGCCCAGCCCCAACGCCTTCCTATAAGGCGATGGTAGACGATACTCGCGATGGTAGAAATGAGGAAATGAAGGAAGGAGCTTGTCGCGCACCCGTGGAAGGCGCAATGAAGCGGTCTTTCGAAACCACGGCAAACGCAGGCTTCAGGCCGCCACCACCCGCGGGCCGGGCTCGACGGCATCCGAGGGCTGCGATGGCTTGCTCAACATCGTCACCTCAGTGAAACCCACCGCTTTCAGTTGATCGCACATCAGCGTGCGGGCATCCCGGGTCATCGACGCATCCGGCACCACCACGGCGCGCGCCTGCGTCGTCAGCAACTCCGCGGGCAGATCGGAAGCGGTGCCGGCGTCCAGCAACACATGATCGTAAACCCGCAGCAACGCATCGATCGCCAGCGTAAGCCGCGGCGATTGCAGCAAGGCGCGGTCCGAACCCGGACGTCCGGCGCTGACAAGATGAACCCGCGACAGCCGGTCCTTGGTGATCACTTGCGAAAACGAGGCTTCGCCCAGCATCAGTTCCGCCAGCCCCGGCGCGGTCGGATCAACCGATACCGCCGGGATCGTCAGCGACGTCCCCGCCAAATCGACCACCACGACCCTTGCGTTGCGTGCGATCAGGCGCGCAAGCGTCAGCGTCGTCAGCGTGATGCTCTCGCTTGAAGCGGTACCAAGGATCGTGACCTTGCGTGCCGCGTCGCCGGCGCTGCGCAAAGCTTCGGCGAGTTGCTCGATCTCGGTGAACTCGGTCGCAGCGACGGGAACGGGTTCGGGTTCGCTTTGAATCTCCGACCGGATTTCGCTGAAGGTTGGAGCGGGCTCGGCAACAGCCGCAGGCGCACGGGACGGAGCCGGTGAGGATGCAGACATGGCCTCCGCGCGCGGCGCCATCAGGCGCGGCGCCGTCATGCGCAGCAGTTCGCCGGTTACGATCGTGCCGGCGCTGAGCATCAATGTGGCTAGCGTAGCGATCAACACGATCGGCAGCTTCTTGGGATATGCCGGGGTGTTGGAAACGCTGGCGCGGGAGATGATCCGGCCATCCGCGGGTGCGGCCTCGATATTCTCACGGGTGTTGGCTTCGCGATATTTCGCAAGATACGATTCCAGGAGATCGCGTTGCGCCTTGGCTTCCCGCTCGAGCGCCCGAAGCTGGACATCCTGACCGTTGGTCGAGGTCGCCTGCTTCTTCAATTGTTCAAGGCTTGCGCTCAAGCCCTCAACCCGGCCGCCGGCGATGCGCGCATCACTGTCCAGCGAGCGGGAGATCTTGCTCGCCTCTTCGTGAATCTGACGGTCGAGGTCCGCAAGCTGCGCCTTCAGCTCCTTGATGCGCGGATGGCCGTCGAGCAGCGTCGACGACTGCTCGGCGAGTTGCCCGCGCAGTGTGACGCGCTGTTCGGACAACCGGCGAATCAGTTCGGAATTGAGAACCTCGGAGGCTTCGATCGGCTTGCCGCTCTGAAGCATTTCACGGATCAGCCGCGCTTTCGATTCCGCGTCGGACTTCAGTGCCCGCGCGTTGTTCAATTGCGTATTCAGCTCGCCCATCTGCTGATTGGACAGCGTGGTATTGTTGGTGCCGACAAACAGGCTCGATTTGGAACGGAAATCCTCGACCCGGGAGTCCGCTTCCGCGACCTTCTTGCGCAGATTATCGATTTCGCCCGACAGCCATTGGCTGGCGGATTTGGCCTGCTCCTGCCGTGCGCCTTGTTGCAGCACCAGATAACCTTCGGCGATCGAGTTGGCGACACGCGCGGCCAGATCCGGATCGCTCGACTGGAATTCGATGACGATGACGCGCGATTTATCGACCGCATAGGCAGTGTAGCGATCGAAATAAGCATCCAGCACGCGCTCTTCGGGCGTCAGCGAGAATGGATCGCGACCGATCCCGAACAGGGCCAGCAGAGACTTGATGGGCGCAACGCCCTGCAGGACCGGATCGAATTCCGGTAGCTCGGCAAGCTTGTTCTTCTTGATGATTTCGCGCGCGAGATCCCGGGATAGCAGGAGCTGGACCTGACTTGTAACGGCCTCGGCATCGAGCGTGTTGCGTTCCTCGTTGCGTTCGCCATTCGGCCGCAGGAACACGTTCTCGCGCCCATCGATCAGGATGCGCGCTTCGGATTTATAACGTGGGGTAATCAAATTGACGGTGGCGATCGAGAGGACCGCGGCAATCACCGTCGGAACGATGATCCAGCCCCTTTTGCGCACAAGCGCATGGCCCAACGCGTGCAAATCCAGATCGCCGGATGGGGACGACGCGGCGGATGGCCTGGTGGCTGCCGGCCCAGGCTTTGAGATGGCCCTCTGGATCAGCGCCTTGTCCTTGCCTGCACGCCAGAACGCTAAACGCATCGCACACTCCCGCAGACGCTACGACTCCACTTAACCCGGCCGATTACACTCCATTAAGGTTGCCGCTGGGTTAATTGAGCCGATTTGCCTTGTGGATGTTGCAGCTCGGGCTGGCGCTGTCACGCTTTGTTAACCATGAAAGTTCTTAATCGGAATCAATACTTCTTATGGGTTTTTCGATGCGGGGCGTGCACGCCGCTATTTTCTGTTTGCTGGCTGCACTCGCGCTGTCGGGCTGCATGCGCGGACCCGCGCCAGTCGCGGTAGTCCAGCCGCAGAGCGATCTTGATGCGATGGCCTATGGACAATCCTACGGCATGGTCCCTGCCCCAACTGCCGTGGCTTACGCCGCCGCGCCAATGCCGGCGGCATATGATGGCGCCTACCGGCTCGATGCCGGCGACAAATTACGGGTTGTGGTCTTTGGCCAGGAAGGTCTCACCAATACTTACGCGATCGATGCCGCCGGCTCCATCACCATGCCGCTGATCGGTTCGGTGCCGGCGCGCGGACGAACACCGGCCGGACTGGCCGCGGAGATCACCGGCAGACTCCGCAGCGGCTACATCCGCGATCCCTCGGTGGCGGTGGAGATCGATTCCTATCGGCCGTTCTTTATCCTCGGTGAAGTCGCGGCCCCCGGCCAATATCCTTACGTGCCCAACATGAGCGTCGAAAGCGCAGTCGCAATCGCGGGCGGATTTTCGCCGCGGGCCCGGCGCGACCAGGTCACCCTGACCCACACCGACGGTTCCGGTTCGATGCGCGTCGTGGTGCCGCTCGGCACCCCGCTCAGCCCTGGCGATACCGTCCTCGTCGGCGAGCGCTGGTTCTGATCATGCCCGAGATTTCAGATCAGCCGCTTCATATCCTGCACGCGGTGCGCGCGCCGGTCGGCGGAATCTTCCGTCACATCCTCGACCTCGCCAACGGCCAGGCCGATCGCGGCCACCACGTCGGCATTGTCGCCGACAGCCTCACTGGCGGCGAACGCGCCGAAGCGGCGCTCGCGGAAATCGCGCCGCGCCTCAAGCTCGGCGTCCATCGTCTTGCGATTCACCGCGAACCGCATCCCTCGGACGTGGTGATGTGGGCGCGTATCATGCGGCTGATCCGGCAGCTGAAGCCGGACGTCCTGCACGGCCACGGCGCCAAAGCCGGCGCCTTCATTCGCCTGAAGGGCGCTTCAAACGATACCATTCGTGTCTATACGCCGCATGGCGGCTCTCTGCACTACCCGCCGAATACGGTGAAAGGTGCGCTCTATGGCTGCCTCGAACGCGCGTTGAAGAACCGGACCGACCTGTTCTTGTTCGAAAGCGCGTTCGCGCGCGACACCTATCAACGCACCATCGGCATGCCGGCGAGCCTCGTGCGCTGCGTATTCAATGGCGTAACGGCCAATGAGTTCGACCCGATCGTGAAGGCGGCTGACGCCACCGATATCGTCTATGTCGGTGAATTCAGGCATATCAAGGGGGCGGATCTTCTGATCGACACGGTGGGGCGGCTCCGCGCCGACGGCAAACCGGTCACGCTGACGCTGGCCGGCGACGGCGAGGAACTCGAGGTGCTCAAGGCTCAGATCCAGCGGCTGGGTCTTGGCGAGGCGGTGCGTTTCATCGGCCACGTCAAGGCGCGGTACGGCTTTTCAAAAGGCTCGTTGCTGGTGGTTCCATCTCGCGGAGATTCGATGCCGTATGTCGTGATCGAGGCGGCCGCTGCAGGCATTCCGATGGTGGCCGCCAATGTCGGCGGCATTCCCGAAATTTTCGGATCGCACACCGAGGCGCTGTTTGCGCCGGGTATCGTGGGCGCCATGGCGGACGCAATCGAGACCGCACTCGAGGACCCTGCCGCGGCGCTGGCGCGCGCAAAATCCCTTCGCGAAAGAATCTTCCAGCATTTTTCGCAAAAGGCGATGGTCGAAGGGGTATTAGCGGGTTATCGCGACGCGTTTGCAGATCGTTAACCGTTCTTTGCCAACGATAACTGTTTCTTCCGATTTGTCCTCTAAGCCGTGAAGCGGGGCATTACGCCTCGGCGCGCGCATTCCTAGATGCCCGTGCAAGAACGGACTTAAACGACAGTGGAACCGATCAACGCACGCTCCATGTTAAATGCCGCAGCAGCGGCAGCCGCCACAACAACGCAGGGGCGTCCTCCCGTCGAACGGCGACGCCGGCTGTCCCAGGCAGCCCTTGCCGTCACCAACCAGAAAGTGCGCCGCGCCTATTCACCGATCGTGATCGCGGGCGCCGTTCGTCTCGCTGATTTTGTGCTGTTGAGCGTCGTCGGCATCGCGCTCTATCTCGGATATGTGGTGCGCCTCAACGGCTTTAGCTGGGATTATGTCGCGGCCATTTTCGGCATGACCGCAGCCGCGGTGGTCTGCTTCCAGGCCGCCGATATCTACGAAGTGCAGGTGTTTCGCGGCCAGCT
>JAQGKC010000345.1 GCA_028290305.1 Bradyrhizobium sp. | reverse complement strand
GGATAGATCCTGTACCGTTTACCGGTCTCGTTCCCCACGACCTCGAAGTAGCCTTTTCTTAAAAATTGCTCGTGCTGCACCGGCGAAAGCCACTGCCGTAGCAGCAGCAAAGACCGCCCCTCCGGCGTGCGCTCTGCACCATGCATGATGAAGAGCACCCTCGCTGCCTTCCGGCGGGATCGCCCGTCGGGTGAATGAGATCGAAAGCCGAACATGATCCAAACACCTGCTAACCACCGACGAGGCGTGGGAAAAAGAGGGTCTCCTCTGCCGTCGGGTCGAAGGATTTGATGCGCGAGACCTCACCGGGGCCCGTCCGAACAGCAGCGGTAAAGCCGTGATTAGTCAGCTCCTTGAATCGCTGCTCTGCCCTGGCCAGCTCTTGTAAGTCCTCCGGGTTGAAAGTGTGGCGGCTATCGCCGGTGGTGTCCATAATGGTTTGGACGGCCATGATCATCCTCCTGGAATGACATCCCCTACCTGAGGCCACTATCCGGCTGAACTCTCAAGCTTTCAAGACAAGAAGTTTTTGCGCCAGTAAAGGAACAAATTCCCTTGGACAGTCTGGCGGCGCTTCGGGCGGGAAGCTGGCCCGCCTATGTGCGAGGCAGGTCGGACTTCGGCGCAGCCGAAGTAACGGTGCGGCAGCAGCTCCCGCAGCTGCGACATCAACCGCTCCAGGTCGTTCCAACAGCGAGTGGAGTGACACTCCTCGATCAGATGGCTAACCGCATTGTCGTACATGAACCCCCGGCAGTAATAACGAACGACGCTCCATCTACGTCCTTATTCAGCAAGCATCGGTCCACTTGCGCCAGGGCGGCACGCGCGGTCCGAGTCAGCGAGCACTACCGCATTCAAACAGTCACAGCCCATCGGCTGCGGAGTGCTTACCCTCCTGCCGACCCAGAAATTCGATAGTGGCGTCACCCATGTATCGACCGAGATCGCCAGTCCGGCGCAACCGCTCGCCGGTCGATGGATGGACTATGAAGCTGGCGCGAGTCTTTGCCGCATCCTCCCAATAGCCACGCGCCAAGGCCAGCCCACCGATATAAAGATGCCCGGCAACCCCGTCGGGTTTATCGTCAAGCCCTTCGTCGAGGACGTGCCAAATCTGATTCCCAAGGCGTAAGTACGGTGTTCACCCGGGCGTTCTTCAACAGCCAGTGCACACGCTCTGTTGGCCATGACGGATCGATCGGGAGGTAGGCCGCACCGGCCTCCTGGATCGCGAGCGCCGATAGGATCTGTTCCCATCCTTTTCAATGACGATGGCCACCAAAACGTCCCGTTCTTGGCCTTTGCTGCGGAGTAGTTCGCCCAGCTTAGCTGCAGCGCCAAATAGTTCGCCGTAAGTGAGCGTCATGTGTTCGCTGATCAGCGCGGGCCGATCGGGCCGCTCGCGCAGATGCTGTCGAGCGAGCGTATGGACGAGCGAGCCTTTGTCCACGACCATGCGCGTCGCGTTTGCATGCTCTCGCGCTTGACGCATGCGCGACGGCAACTTGACAGGATGCTCTTCGGTCCAAGCGCCTGCGTCATCGGCGAGTCGGCCGAGCAAATCGCAGTAGGCACAGAACATATCCTCGACGACGCCGGGCGCGAAGTATTCGTCCACCGAATTCCAAAGCAGGATCGGAGCATCGCCGAGTCCGGTGATAATGTTATCCAGACAAACCTGCGAGGTTTCGCAGATCATGTGGACGAGATCACCGGCCCAGCGCGACGGCGCCTGCATGTCCTCCAGCGCGCATGTGAGGACTACGGGCATGACCACCGGTCCCCGAGCCGCGCGTGCCATTTCGCGCAAGACGCGAACGCCGCTGACGTCCGAGTAAGCGATGTCGGCCCACAGCCGCTCGGCGAAATTCAAAGCCCGGTCGACGAACGTCGCGCCTTGCGACCAATCGAGGCCCAGCAGAATGGTGTTGGTGAACTCCCCGATCATCCCGGGGACCGACGGATGTTGGTCGGAGCGGCGAGCCTGAGCGAGATTCAACGTCATTTGCGGACTAGCTGACCATCGCGCCAGAACCTCAGCGTATGCGGCGCCAAGGACGCATGAGGGTGTGAGGCCCGCTTCCGCGCAGCGCCGGCGAAGCGCGGTCCATCGGATCGACGATAACTGATGCCAGCGCGCCGTCATTCGCGGGGATCGTATCGCGAGCGTATTCGCTGAGATGGCGAGCGGGAGCTGCGGGGCCGACGGTAAGTGCGAACATCGCTCCGACCAATATCGCGTGGCTTGCCGCAGACGTAACCCGTTTTCCCTTCGCCGCCTGCTTCGATGGCGTGCGATCAGGCGCTGCAATCGTGCGATTGAGGAGTTACTCACGGCCGCCATGCGCTTCTCGTTGGTTGTCGATCAGTCACTGAGCAAAACAATCTTATTGCAACCTGTAGTTGAGCCCAAGAGAAGCGAGAGTGTGTGAAATTCTTTGGTGGGCCGGCGTTAACTCGCAGCGCGTCCCGTCGAATTCGACGAACCAGTCGATCGCAGCAGTGCTCCGCTCGCGGTCTTTCGTTGAATAAAAATCCGTCGGCGAAATCCGACAGAGCCCGATCACTCGCCTTTGGCGCCGCTGATGACTGCGCCGCCCGGCTGCGCCGTAAAATAAACGGGAACGCTGACATTGCGCGGCAGCGGAAACGGCGGACGGTTCACCGGGATCGGTGTCAGCCCCACATGCTTTACCACCTCGCCGTCGATGTCGGTAAGCACCGCGCCTTTGGGAATACGAAGCTCCAACCCAGGTACGGCCGGCGCGCGCGCGACCGCATCATCCACAGCGGGAGACGCCAACGCCACGTCATGCTCGTGATCGATGAACGGCAGCCAGCTCACCCATGGTAACTGGATGGTGCGTCCCGCCTCGGCGCGTATGCGAGCTTCATAGATTCCGTGATCGGCCGCCTCGGATACTCCGCGCGGCCGCGCCTGACGCCCGTCGATCACCAGCACCGCCTCACCCGACGCGACGTTTTCCAGCACGAACAATCCATCCTGATCGGTCTGCGCGCGCACCGATCCCAGCCGCAGCACCACGCCCGCAAGCGCTGTGCCGTCCGTCGCCAGAACACGTCCGGCTACGGCCGTGATCCCATCTGCTGCGCTACGCAGCGGAGGACTTCCCTCCGGCGCCGGATCGGACGGCGCATCTCGCAGCGAAGCCGTCTCAATCTTTATCTTTGCTGTTTCGATCTTTTCAGCCGGCATTTGCAACGTTGCCGGGACATCCTTCCGCTCCGCGGTAGATGACGTCGTCGCGTTGGCCAATTCGATCAGTCCAGGTTCGATACTAAGCATCAGCACAAGCAGCAAGCGCAGCAGCTTGCCTGAAAGGCCAGCGCCGATCATCGAGTCCACGCCTGCGCGATGTAAACTCGTGCGGCGCAAGGACAGTGAACGCAATTCTTGTTGGCTTATTCCGCTCGTGTCTGTACCGCTCATGGTTTCCCCGCCGCGCCGCCGGTTAACGGGCGCCTGCCCAGAACCAAAACCCATCGGGTTTTGTCGCCACAGATCTGGCCGCTTCATCGGCGGCTGATGCGTCCGCTTCGTGGGCTCGCACTCCGCGCTCGCAAAATCAGTGATCACCACACCGGGATCCGGCACCACTTGGCGCCCGTCGGCGCTCACCGTTCCCATGCCGTAAGGCGCCCAGCCATTGCCGTCGGGCTCATAGCGCCACATCGTCGCCCGCGCTTTCGGCAACTCCTTCTCGACGTTCGGAAACACCATGTCGGCATCGGCACCATCAGCGGTTGCAGCGATCGCGCTAAACACCGACCATCACCGCGCAGCCCAACTCGGGTCTCGGCTCGGCCGGGCCCTACGTGCGCTGGATCAACCTGCGGGCATGTCCGGCGTCAGGATCAGGCTTCGTTATCGAGAGCGCGAGCAGGAGTAACCGACAACCAAGAGGTCGAAGCAATCGGATGGGCCTTCCCCGCGTCACCGCCGGAGTCTGCGTCCGCCCAGCCGACAACCTACCGTCGCCTCGCCCACTGCGTCGCGCGCCGACCCGATGCTCGCAAGGTGCGGCCGCGAACGAAGGCAGCGCCGCGCCCACGTCGCACGCCGACCTTCGCGCGCTCGGCCGCCCGACCCGCCACTCTTTCTATGCGAAGATGCGCCAGGCGGCCCCGCGCCATGCTGACGGGCGATCTTGCGAACCCTGGTGAAGAAGCTCTTGGTGGCTGCGCCGCCGCGGGCGTCGGAGCGGATGCGGCCGGGCCGCGGCCGGAAGCGATCTTCGTCATCCCGGCTCATCGGCGCTGCTCCAGCCAATCAACGCAGAAACACAGTAAAACTAGCCGTGGTGCCGCGAAAAATCCTGCGAATGCTGGCGTTTCGCCAAGGCGCGGCACTGTGCCGCCTTCTGGACGGTGCCGCGCACCGTCTCCCAACCAGTGTGCAGACCACGATATTTGCGCGCGATGGCCCAAGGTGGTGCCATCCGCTTTAATCTTGCCCTCCACCCTCAGCTAATGTAACTGCCCGAGTCCTGCACATCCTTCGGATATTTTGTTCTCGTTCCATTTCAGGTTCGTCTCCTGATCGAAGCAGTCTGCGAGGTCGCGCACATGCCGTTGCCCTTTCGCACCTTAAGAGTCGACGAATAGTCGCATCCGGCACGTCATGCTTCAAAAGCCCGCCGAGAAAGGAGCGAAGCGAATGAGTGTTGTGTCGATCATGGCCGCGATCCTCGATGTTGAATTGCGATAACACGGCGTTCTTGGGCTAACCCAACTTGATTGCGAAACAATAGTCCGCAGCATGATTGAACGCACGGCTGATCTCGGGGCAGACATCAAACGGCGTCAGTTGGGACCGTACCCGAGCGAGCAGACCTGAGGGATTCTGATAGCTGCATCCTGGTCCCGATCATTTTTTCACCTCGGTTCGATCTCCGAGGCGTCAGCACCGCAGGTGCATAGGGTGTGGAAAAACCTTGCTTTCTCTTCAGTTGGCTTCTCCCTGCCAGTCGCATCCCATGACAGGGCTTGCCAACCGACGTTTCAAGGCAAAAGCATTCGCGGTTTGAGCTCCGAACGAGCGGTGGCAACATACGAAAGCCGGTCGTCTCGTCAGCCGCGGCCCGTGCAAAAGCGTTGCGTACGAACCGGCAGAATTTCATCAGCCGAGTTGCACAGGGCATGCGATCGCTATTCTCCCCCTCCGAACCATCGTGCGACTCGCCAAGCATCTTTTCCTAGCTTCCTAGCCTTGCGCATCGACGGCGGCGGACATCGCTGGGCGGTCGTCTGCTCGCTTGCGGATACCTGCAAGCTCTGCGGCGTCGAACTGAACGAGCAACTGAGCCAGATGCTGCGGCGGGAGACCGCCGATTACGCCCTGATGCCGGACAACGACGGCATGCAGGTGCTGACGATGAGGAACGATTGCGCTGCGCTCTGGGGTGTTATCGAGTGCTTCAAGCGAGGCGAGACGCCGGCGCTGGCATCCCAGGCGGCGTATCTGCAATAAAGCACCCGCACTGAAACTAGACCAGCGTTTCCTTGGTTCGAATCATATCATGCAGCCTCGGCGAGCTTATAGGACGGACCAGGTGTGGACGACGGGATTGTGGACGACGGGATTGCGATTGACGTCGTCGATGCCCGCCATGATGCGTTGCTTCAGTTCGTGCTTTGACGCCACTCGGATGTGACGCAGGACGGAACGGGCCAACTTGGAGAAGAACCTCTCGATGAGGTTCAGCCAGGAGCCGTGCTTTGGCGTGAAGGTGAAGCTGAAGCGGCTTGCCGGTCGTGTGTCGAGCCAGGCTTTGGTTTCCCTTGAGATGTGTGCGGAATGATTGTCGAGGATCAGCTTGATCGCGGTGCCGGCTGGATAGGCGTCGTCGAGAAGCTTGAGGAATTCGATGAATTCGCGGCTGCGGTGGCGATTCCGGACGAAAGCGTGAACCTTGCCGTTGAGCAGATCAATCCCGGCCAACAGGCTGAGCGTGCCATGGCGTCTGTACTCATGATCCCGCGCAAAGGCGGCATGGACGCCGGGCTCGGGCGGCAAGTCCGGCACGGTGGTCGCGATGGCCTGAATTCCCGGTTTCTCGTCGTAAGAGACGATCGCAACCGGTTTTCGCCGCCCCTTCGATTTGGCAGGGGCTTTTTTCAAGACGTCGACTTCACGGTAGACGCATAGAACCTCCGCCATTTTCTGCTCGAACTCGGCGTCGCGATTTTCAAGATAGTAGCGCACCTTGTGCGGCTTGATGTCCTCTTGGCCGAAAAGCTTGCTCACCGTGCCCTGAACAAGACGGCCAAGACAGTCGTGCCCCTCTGCTGGCCCATGCTCGCGCGCATGACGGGCCAAAAGTCGCATCGTCCAAAGTTCGTGCGGGTAGCCGTGATCCTTGGCCTTGTCGCATGCCAGCGATACCAACCACGCCTTGGCCTCCGGCGTGATCGTGGGCTCCTTGCCCGGGCGCGGTCGGTCGTCGAGGGCTGCCAGCGCGCCATATGCCACGGCTCGTTCGACGCAGCGTTGGACCGTCTGATGATGCACGCCAACCCGCTGTCCCACGGCCCAGAATGATGGGCTCTCCCGATAGGCCGGAAGTATCGCCGCCCGCGAAACACGGCTTGCCGGTTCCGTCCTCGACCGAGAAAGCGCTGTCAGAATCTCGACCTCTTCGTCGGTCAGCGCCAACTCAACCGCTTGCCGCCACTTCGCCATAGCGTCTCTCCTCGTTCGGCCAATCGCAAAACGAGGAATCCACGAACAAATCATCCGTTCCATCATCGCCGGTTCCATGGAATCGGTCGTCTAGGGCGGGCGTAGTGAAGCAGTTTTACCGGAACCGCTTGCGAAATTCGTGCAAGCAACGCTGCTCTGGCGGTTTCTCCACCTGTTCGCAGAAGTTGCGGCGGCCAACGGATGTTCCGGCCGAAGTTCTCAGTTTTGGATTGTCCGGCAAAATGTTCCGGCAGAAGAAGCACAAAGCAAACTCAAGCTCTGCGCCATTCGATCTGTGAAGCGGAACGTTCATCGAGCGACCTCCTTTTCAAAAAGGACTGCCGCTATGAGTTTATCACGCAACTTTGGGGCAACTTCTGGGCGAGCCGCTGCGCAGCTCGATAATTTGTCGTGCTAGCCCAACTTGCGCAGTTGGAGACAGGATTTGACTATTTTTCGAGATTTTGCGCCACCTGACTTGAATTGGATCAATTGGTTAGACGGTGGGCATCGGGGATTTCGGCGTGTAGTGCCAACCTAGGGTATTTTCTGGAGGCGGCGAGTCGGATTGATTCGGGCGCATGTATCTGCGCCACACCACGATATGCAAAGACGGCAAAGTTCATCGTTACTGGCGCCTTGTGCGCAGCGTGCGTATTGGTCGTCGTGTCATTCAGCAAACGGTTGCGCAACTCGGCGAACTGGATGCGCAGCGCCACGTGCAGGCCCGAGCGCTGGCGCAGCGGCTGATTGGCACGCCCGAGCGCGCTCAGCTGTTCGATGATGGCAGCAAACAACTGACGGTGCCTGTGCGGCAAGGACATTCGCATCGAGCGTCCGCGTCAATTTGGCGATGTATATTTGGCGCTCGCGTTGTGGCGCGGCACCGGGCTTGAGGCTCTGTGCGAGCGGCTGCTTCCGCTCGGCAAGGAGCGCATCGCGTGGTCGAAGATGGCGGCCGTGCTAGTCGCTGCGCGGTTCTGCGAGCCATCGAGCGAGTTGCATATTGCGGAGGATTGGTACCGCCGCACGGCGCTTTCAGATCTGCTGCAACTCGATGACGAGGAGGTCAACAAGGATCGGCTCTATCGCGGGCTCGATCATCTGCTCGCCTACAGCGAGCTCGAAGCGCATTTGTCGCAGCGCTGCGGCGAGCTGTTTGCGATCCAGAACGAGGTATTGCTCTACGACGTGACGAGCGAACATAATATCGATCTTTGGATGCTTGGCCTTAACCGCTTCGAAGATTCTATCCACGTCACGTGCGGTGCTCATCCCGGTCTAGTTTTTTTCGGCCATCTCGCGGGCGATTACGTCCACAACCATCAGCCGGCGAAATTCGCAGCAATCGAAGGGCGTTGGCACGATGAACAACCGGCCGGAGAGGTCCTGATCGCGATCCCCGATCCGACGACGGAGGCCAACCTCTATGAGCTCAAGATCCCCGTTCTGGGCAGTCTGATCGGGAGCATGAGCTTTAGCTCGAAGGAAGTCGGATTGACCGACTTCCCGCCGCAAGACCGCCCCCCCCGTGCTCATCCCGTTCTTCGCCTTCCGGATCATGGTGGGTTGCGGTCTGGTCATGCTCGGGCTGGCCTGGCTTGGTATCTGAGCGTCACGCGTCGCCCCGGGCGATTGAGCCTCAACAATCGCCTGGAGCGCCTGAGCGTCAACCATCGCCTGGAAAGCAATCGCCTCCTGCTCTGGTTGATCTTCTTGAGCTTCCCACTGCCGTTCGTTGCGATAATCACCGGATGGTACACGGCCGAGGTCGGCCGCCAGCCTTGGGTGGTCTACGGCGTGTTGCGGACCGCCGAGGCGATGACGCCCTTCCTGACCGCCCGCGAAGCGACGATTTCGCTCGTCGTCTTCTTTGCCGTGTACGCTTTCATCTTCTTGTTCGGAACCTTTCCCCACGATTGGTGCCGTCGCCGCAATCGCGATCGCGATCGCGCTCAGCATTCTCCATCACAGCGACCACTGGCCGTTCTACACGGTCGCAGTGATCTTCGTGTCGGCCTTCGGCACTCTCGCGCTGTCCTTCTGGCCCTACATCATCCCCTTCGTCATCACCGTCGATGAAGCGGCTGCGCCGCAGTCCAGTCTTACCTTCATGTTTTGGGGAGGCGTGGTCGTCTTTCCGCTGATGCTGCTCTACACGCTCA
>JAQGKC010000318.1 GCA_028290305.1 Bradyrhizobium sp. | reverse complement strand
GAAAAAATGGTCGTCCGCATCGCCTTGGCCCGTAAACTGCTCGTCCGCCTCAACGCAAAAGCACGCGATGCGCGTGCCCAATACGCCAATGCAACTTGACTCTTCAGATAGTCGCTCACCCGGATCGCGCTCACGCGCAATCCGACCTCTCCCCGCACGCGGGGCGAGGTGAAGATGTGGCGGCGCTGTGCTAGTTATACAGGAAATCCATTCGACAAACCGTCAACCAAAACGCTCGACGGCAAAGGGGCTCGGGTCGGCGAACGGCGTCTCGCCGGTCATCATCTCCGCCAGCAGACGGCCGGTTGCGGGGCCCAGTGTCAGGCCGTGGTGCTGGTGCCCGAAATCGAACCACAGCCCGGCATGGCGCGGCGCCTTGCCGATCACCGGAATCATATCGGGCAAGCACGGCCGCGCGCCCTTCCACGGTTTTGCGTCGACCGGGTCTCCCAGCGGAAACAGTGCATGCGCCCGCGGCAGCGCCTGCTGGATCTGGATCGGCGTGGGCGGCGCATCGCGGCGGGCAAACTCCACGCCGGTGGTAAGACGAATGCCGCGGTTCATCGGCGCCAGCAGGTAGCCGAGATCCGAATCGAGAACGGGATGATTGAGCACGGCGTTGCCACGCGGCGCCAAATGCAAATGGTAACCGCGCTTGACGCCAAGCGGGATGGAATATCCGAGCGGACGAAACACCAGATCGGACCAAGGTCCCAAAGCCACCACGACTTCACGCGCCACCACCGTGCCATCGGGCCCGCCCACACGCCATCCGCCGGCACTCTGTTCGAGCGTTCGCGCATCGCCCACGAGAAAGCGCCCTCCTTTTCGCTTGAAGAGCGCCGCATAGGCTTTGGCCAATCCACCTGGATCGGGAACGAATCCAGGCGTGGGCCAATAGATCGCGCCGGCGAACTCTCCGCTCAGATTGGGCTCGCGGGCCGCAATCGCCTTGCTATCGAGAACCTCGCCCGTAACGCCATACTGCTTCGCCCGCTCGAGATCGTACGCCGCGTCTTTAAGCGTTGCATCGGAACGAAACAGCTTGATCCAGCCGGTCCGGCGCAGCAGTTCCGGCACGCCGGCCTCAGCGACCAGTGCCTCATGCTCGATCAGGCTGCGCCGGATCAGCGGCAATTCGGCCATCGCGCTGTGCAGCGCCCGCTGCGGCGAGGATGCCAGGAAATAGCGCGCCAGCCATGGCAGAACGGTCGGCAAGTCGGAAAAATGATAGCGCACTTGCGGCGCGCGATTCATTGCGTACTGGAGGATCTGCCCGAAATCACGGGGAAACATATAGGGGAAGACCGAGGCGCATTCGATCAGTCCGGCATTTCCAAAGCTTGTCTCTTCGCCGGCGAGTTCGTGCCGATCGACCAGGGTAACATCCCGTCCCCGCTGCTGCAGATGCAAGGCGGCGCCGACGCCGACCATGCCCGCACCCAATACGACAACGTCGGCCTTAAGTTCCGCCATCTGGCACTCCGAAAGTTGAATGTTGCGTTCTTGCTCTTGCTGCCCGCAGCGAAGCTAGTCACTGCGGCATCGCCACGCAAACCGGCTTGGCCCAGGGGAAATCGCGCTTGCGCGGCGGCCAAACTCTGGCAACATGGATCGATCATAGCTGTCGATAATGCAGAAATGAACAACGCGCCACCGCGGAGAACGTGAACAAATGCCGGTACGTCGAAGCTTGCTTGCAGCGACCATCGTCTCGATCGCTGCTTTTGCGATATCTCCGGCATTCGCCCAGACCCTGCGCTACGCCAATCAGGGCGACCTCAAATCGCTCGATCCCTATACGCTCAACGAAACCACCACCCACGCACATCTCGGACAGGTGTATGAAGGCCTGACCACACGGGACAAAGACCTCAAAATCATTCCGGCCCTCGCCGAAAGCTGGGAGACGCCGGAGCCGACCCGCTGGCGATTCCACCTGCGCAAAAACATCAAATTCCAGAACGGCGATCCCCTCACCGCCGACGATGTGCTGTTCTCGGCAGACCGCGTTCGCGCCAAAGGCTCGAACCTGCAGACCCGCATCGACGCCGATGTGAAGGTCGTCAAGGTCGACGACTACACCGTGGATTTTGTCCTGACCAAGCCAAATCCCATTCTGAATTCGCAGTGGGATACCTGGTACATCATGGACAAGAAGTGGTGCGAGGAGAACAACGCCGTGGCGCCGACGCCAGCCTCGGCCAGTTCGCCGAGTTTTGCGTCGCTCCATGCCAACGGCACCGGCCCCTTCAGCATCGAAAGCCATCAGCCCGGCGTGAAGACCGTGTTCAAGGCGAACCCGAACTGGTGGCGCAAACCTGAGCACAATCTCAAGGAAATCATTTTCACGCCGATCGCTTCCGATGCGACGCGCGTTGCTGCATTGCTGTCGGGCGAAGTCGATATCATCGAGCCGGTTCCGATCCAGGATATTTCGCGCGTCGATGCGAGCCCGAACGCGCAGGTGCTGAAGGGGCCGGAAATTCGTACCATCTTTCTCGGCATGGACCAGACCCGTGACGAACTGCTGTATTCGAACGTCAAGGGCAAGAATCCTTTCAAGGACGTCCGCGTCCGCGAGGCCTTCTACAAGGCGATCGATATCGAACTGATCAAGACCCGCGTGATGCGCGGGCTTTCGACGCCGTCGGCGTTGATGATTGCGCCGCAACTGTTCGCGCTTTCAAAGGATTTCACCCGACCGAAATTCGATCTCGACGGCGCCAAGAAGCTTTTGACCGAGGCGGGTTACCCTGACGGGTTCGAAGTCACCATGGATTGCCCGAACGATCGCTATGTCAACGATGCCGCGATCTGCCAGGCGGTGGTCGGCATGCTGGCCCGCATCGGCGTCAAGGTCGATCTGCTGGCACAGCCCAAGGCGCAGTACTTCGCCAAGATCCTGAAGCCGGGTGGTTATCAGACCTCGTTCTACATGCTGGGCTGGACCCCCGGTACACTCGACTCCCATAACGTGATGTACGACATCATGGGCTGCCGCGACGATCCGAAATCGCCGCGCGGTGAAACCAACCTCGGCGGTTACTGCAACAAGCAGTTCGACGAGATCACCGACAAGGTGCTGCAGGAGACCGATACCACCAAGCGCGATCTGCTGATCAAAAGCGCATTCGAAATCGCCAACAAGGATTTCGCGTATATCCCGCTACACCAGCAGGCGCTGGCGTGGGGGGTGTCGAAAAAACTGAAACTGGTGCAACGCCCCGACAATCAGGTTCTGCCCTACTGGATGACCAAACAGGAATGAGGCAGCTTCGATACACAAATCCCGGTGGTTCGCGTTTCCGGGATTTTTCGTTCGGGACCGGTGGATATCAACCGAATTAGAGAGAAGTGAAAGGACCACATGCTCGCTTTCACTCTTCGTCGGGCTATTCAAGCCGTTGGCGTCATGATCGCGGTCGGGATCATCTCGTTTTCGATGTTCCGCTTCGCGGGCGACCCGGTCAATCAGATCGTCTCGCTCGACACCCCGCCAGCCGAGCGCGCCGAAGTTCGCAAATCGCTCGGTCTCGACGATCCCGTGCCGGTGCAGTTCGCGCGGTATTTCGGCAACGCGATCCAGTTCAAGTTCGGGGTGTCGTACCAGTTTCGCCAGCCGGTCGCGAACCTGCTGATGGAGCGGATGCCGGCCACGCTGGAACTCGCGACCTGCGCCACCATTCTCGCGATGGTGCTCGGCATTCTGATGGGGGTCTATTCAGCGCTGAAACGCGACTCCCTTCTCGCCAAAGTATTCCAGGCGATCTCGCTGATCGGAATCTCGCTGCCGACCTTCCTGATCGGCATCCTGCTGATTTACCTGTTCGCTGTGGTGCTGGGCTGGCTGCCGTCGTTCGGCCGCGGCGATGTCGTACGGATCGGCTGGTGGACCACCGGGCTGCTTACTGTTTCAGGTCTCAAGGCCCTGATCATGCCGTCGGTCACGCTCGGCCTGTTCCAGATGACATTGATCATGCGGTTGGTGCGGGCCGAGATGCTCGAGGTCCTGCGCACCGACTATATCCGCTTCGCGCGGGCGCGTGGATTGACGACGCGCGCGATTCACTTCGGTCACGCCCTCAAGAACACCCTGGTTCCCGTCATCACCGTCGCCGGTTTGCAATTTGGCTCGGTTATTGCATTTGCGATCATTACGGAAACCGTATTCCAATGGCCAGGCATGGGGCTGCTGTTCCTGCAAGCGGTGCAAAATGTCGATATTCCGATCATGGCGGCCTATTTGCTGATGGTGTCCCTGATCTTCGTCACCATCAATCTCGTGGTCGACATTCTCTACACGGTGGTCGATCCGCGCCTGCGCTCGACCATCAGCCGCCGAGTCTGAATACGATATCCTGAACGCGAGAACTTGAATGTCCGAAACCGTCGTCCCGCACCAAGCCGAACCGAGCGCGCCGCGCCCGCGTTCGTCGCCGGGCGGTTGGTTTGGGCGTGTGATCGACAGCGACGTGTTCTATTCGTTCCGGCGCTCCCGGCTCACCATGGCTGCGGCCGCGGTGACCGCGCTGTTCTTTCTGGTCGCGATTCTCGCTCCGGTTCTTGCGGTGCAGAACCCGTTCGATCCGGCGCAGCTTCAATTGATGAATTCGCGGATCGCGCCGCTATGGACCGCCGATGGCCAAAGTCCTTTCCTGCTCGGGACCGATGAGCAAGGCCGCGATATCTTTTCCGCCATTCTCTATGGCTTGCGCATTTCGCTGACAGTCGGCGCGCTCGGCGTATTGTTCGCGGGCACCTTGGGCATCCTGCTGGGTCTGATTGCCGGTTATGTCGGCGGTGCGGTCGACGGCCTGATCATGCGGATTGCCGATGTGCAGCTTACTTTCCCGGCCATTTTGATTGCGTTGCTCGTCAACGGCGTCGTCAAGTCGGTGTTCGGCAATCGCCTCGACGCCATGAGTACGCTGGCGGTGCTGGTGTTTGCGATTGGATTGAGTTTTTGGGTGCAATACGCCCGCACCGTGCGCGGCTCGGTCATGGTGGAGAAAAATCGTGATTACGTGGCCGCGGCGCAATTGATCGGCCTTCCCGCTCCCGTGATCATGCTGCGTCAGGTGCTGCCGAACGCGATGGGGCCGATCCTGGTGATCGCCACCATCAACCTTGCACTCGCTGTCATCACCGAGGCGACATTATCGTTTCTGGGAGCCGGCATGCCCGACACCATGCCGTCGCTCGGCACGCTGATCCGGATCGGCAACAATTATCTGTTTTCCGGTGAGTGGTGGATCGTGGCTTTCCCGGGCTTTGCCCTCGCGGCGTTGATCCTCTCCATCAACCTGCTTGGCGACTGGCTGCGCGACGCGCTCAATCCCAAACTCCGATGAGAACCACCGCAATTGCCCTGCATCTGATCGCATGACCGAACCCGTTCTCTCAGTGCGTAATCTCAGGGTGGAGTTCGTCACCCGCCGCAGCGTTCTTCGCGCTATCGATGGCATTTCCTTCGATATCGCCAAGGGAGAGGTGCTGGGCGTGGTCGGCGAATCCGGTGCTGGAAAATCCGTCACCGGTCTCGCGGTGATCGGGCTGATCGATCCGCCCGGCCGCATCGCCGGCGGGGAGATCTATCTGTCCGGCCTGCGGATCGACAATCTGCCGCCGGAGGAACTGCGCCGGATCCGGGGAAAACGGATCGGCATGATCTTTCAGGACCCGCTCACTAGCCTTAATCCGTTATACCGGATCGGCGATCAGCTCGTCGAGACCATCAGAACCCATCTCAACCTCTCGGAATCCGCCGCGCGCAAACGCGCCATCGATCTGCTTGCCGAGGTCGGCATTCCCGCGCCGGACAAACGCGTCGACGCCTATCCGCACGAATTCTCCGGCGGCATGCGTCAGCGCGTCGTGATCGCGCTTGCGATTTGCGCCGAGCCGGAACTGATCATCGCCGACGAGCCGACCACGGCGCTCGACGTCTCGGTGCAGGCGCAGATCATCTCGCTGATCAAGCGTCTGGGGCGCGATCACGGCACCGCCGTGATGCTGGTGACCCACGACATGGGCGTGATCGCCGAAACCTCGGATCGCGTCGCCGTGATGTATTCCGGCCGTATCGCCGAAATCGGCCCGGTGCGGGATGTCGTGCAGAATCCGTTGCATCCCTACGCAAGGGGCCTGATGGGCGCGATCCCGACGCTTGCGGGCGAAGCGGAGCGCCTTGTCCAGATTCCCGGCTCGATGCCGCGGCTGTCCGCAATCCCGCCGGGCTGCTCGTTCAACCCGCGCTGTTCCCTAGCGTTTGATCGCTGCCGGGTCGAGCGGCCGGAGCCGATCCGGCATGGCACGCAAGCTGTGGCCTGCCATCTCTATGATACTGCCGCAAAGGAAACCGCGGCATGACATCAGCGCCCTTCATCGACGTCAAAAATCTGCGTTGCGTATTCGATGTTTCGAAGCCGTGGCTCAACCGGGTGCTTGAAGGCGGCCATCTGGAATTTCTGAAAGCGGTCGACGGCGTAACCTTCGACATCGCCAAGGGTGAGACCTTCGCGCTGGTCGGGGAATCCGGTTCAGGAAAGACCACGGTCGCCCGAATGGTCGTCGGGCTATTGCCGCCGACTTCAGGCGAAGTGGTTATCGACGGGATTTCGATGAGCGACGCCAGGCAATTGCAGGCGCGCCAGCGCCTGCGCCGCCGCATCCAGATGATTTTCCAGGACCCCTATGCGAGCCTGAACCCGCGGTTTCGGGTCGATGCCATCATCGCCGAGCCGATCCGCGCCTTCGATCTGATCCAGGGCGAGCGCAACATTCAAGAACGGGTTGGCGAATTGTTGAATCTGGTCGGCCTGCACGCCGACGACGGCTGGAAATATCCACACGAATTTTCCGGCGGGCAGCGGCAACGGATCGCGATTGCGCGAGCGCTGGCGTCCGAAGCCGAGTTCATCGTCTGCGACGAGCCGACCTCCGCGCTCGATGTCTCCGTGCAAGCGCAGATCCTCAATCTGATGCGCAACCTGCAGGACAAGTTTGGCCTCACCTACCTCTTCATCAGCCACAACCTTGCCGTGGTCCGGCACATGGCGAGCCGCATCGGGGTGATGTATCTCGGCCGTATCGTCGAGATCGCGGAGGGCCGCGAATTGTTCAACAGTCCGCGAATGCCCTACACGAAGATGCTGCTCGGCGCGGTGCCTGATCTGGCGATGTCCGGCCGTCAGCGGATCCCGGTCAAAGGCGAGATTCCCAACCCGATCGATCCGCCGCCCGGTTGCGCGTTCAACCCGCGCTGCCCGCTGGCGTTCGACCTCTGCCGCAGAGAGGCGCCTGCGCTGATCGACGGCGTCGCCTGCCACGCCGTCAACAATCCGGCGTACGCCGCCGTATCCGCATGATCACAGGGTTGGGAGCAAGGCCGCAATCGGCGCCGGTTGGCAGCCAGCCTTGGCTGTGGTCAAGTGCGCCAACATCGCGGCATCAGCGCAATAATGGATCCCCATGAGCAACATCAATCCCGATCCGTTCACGACCAGGCCGGAAATCGAAGGCACATTTGGGGTCGTGACATCCACCCACTGGATCGCGACCGCGGTCGGAATGGGAGTTTTGGAGAAAGGCGGCAATGCCTTCGACGCCGGTGTCGCCACGGCGTTTACGCTGCAGGTGGTTGAGCCGCATTTGAACGGTCCGGGCGGCGATGTGCCGATCATCGTGCACGATACCAAGCGCGGCCGCACCGAGGTGATTTGCGGCCAGGGCCCTGCGCCATCGGGCGCGACCATCGCGCATTACCACAGCGAAGGCCTGGAGATGGTGCCGGGCACGGGGTTGCTGGCCGCCTGCGTGCCCGGCACGTTCGAATCTTGGATGCTGCTGCTGCGCGATTACGGCACGCTGCGGCTGCGAGACGTATTGGAGCCGGCTATCGCCTATGCCCGTGACGGCTATCCGCTGGTGGAGCGCGCGTCCGCGACGATCGCCACCGTCGAGCAGATGTTCCGCAAATACTGGACCACATCGGCCGCGGTCTATCTGCCGAACAATGAAGTTCCAAAACCCGGCACGCTCTTTACCAACAAGACGCTTGCCGAAACCTATGCCCGCATTCTGAAGGAAGCCGAAAGCGCTGGCGCCGACCGCGTCGCGCAGATCGAACGCGCGCGCAAGGCCTGGTCGCATGGCTTCGTCGCTGAGGCGATCGATAAATTCTGCCGCACGCAAGACATCATGGACGTCAGCGGTTCGCCGCATCGCGGCGTGCTGACCGCCGACGACATCGCGCGCTGGCAGCCGAGCGTCGAAGCGCCGCTGACTTACGATTATGGCCGTTACACCGTCTGCAAGCCCGGAGTCTGGAGCCAGGGCCCGGTGATGCTGCAGCAGCTCGCGTTGCTCAAAGGGTTCGAACTCGACGGGCTCGATCCCGCGGGCCCGGAATTCATTCATCTGCAGATCGAATGCGCCAAGCTCGCCTTTGCCGACCGTGAGAAGTTTTATGGCGATCCGGAATTTACCGAAATCCCGATCGCGACACTGTTGTCCGACGCCTACAATGACGAGCGCCGCAAGCTGATCTCGGACAAGGCGTCGCTCGATTTCGTGCCCGGCTCGATCGAAGGTTTTGGTTCGATCGTAAAACTTCGCCGTCAGGAGGGTCATCGCGAGGCGGTCGGTGCCATGGGCGCCGGCGAGCCTACCGTCGGCCGCTTCGGCGAGGTGCGCGGCGATACCGTACATTTCGACATCATCGACCAGGGCGGCAACATGATCTCGGCCACGCCATCGGGCGGCTGGCTGCAGTCATCGCCGGTGATTCCGGAACTCGGCTTTTGCCTGGGCAGCCGCGCGCAGATGTTCTGGCTCGAGGAAAATCATCCCGCCGCGCTGGCGCCCGGCAAGCGCCCGCGTACCACGCTCAGCCCGACCATGGCGCTGCGCGACGGCGAACCGTATCTGGCCTGGGGATCGCCCGGCGGCGACCAGCAGGACCAATGGACCACGCAATTCTTCTTGCGGCACGTTCACGCCAGGATGAATCTGCAGGAAGCGATCGACGCCCCGGCGTGGCATTCCGAGCATTTCCCGATTTCGTTCTGGCCGCGCACCGCGCGACCCGGCGTGCTTGTGGTCGAAAACCGCGTGCCGAAGGCGACCGTCGCGACGCTGAAAGAGCGCGGTCATATCGTGGAGACCGGCCCCGACTGGTCGGAAGGCCGCCTCACCGCGGCCTCGAAGGTCGGCCGCCGCCGGCGCGCCGCCGCCAATCCCCGCGGCATGCAGGGTTACGCGGCCGGACGGTGAAGGGCCGAGATGACTTGCGAGATGACTTGCGAGATGACTTGAAAGAGCTGAGCTGAGATGACCTGGTCGATCCTCGCCCGCGACAACTTGACCGGCCAATTCGGGATCGCGGTCGCGACGCGGTTTTTCGCGGCGGGTGCGCGGGTGCCGTATATCGCCGCGGGCTTGGGCGGGATCGCCACGCAGGCGCTGGTCAATCCATATTACGGCATCGATGGTTCGAAGCTGCTGCGCGAAGGACGTAAGCCCCACGACATCGTCGAGACCCTGATTGCGGCGGACAGCGGCCGCGAAAGCCGGCAACTCCACGTCATGGACGCCGGCGGCCGCATCGCGTCCCATACCGGTCGCGAATGCGTCGACTGGTGCGGGCACGTCAACGGCAACGGCTTCTCGATTGCCGGCAACATGCTCGCAGGCCCTCGCGTATTGGACGACACCGCGGCGGCCTACATCGCGGGCGATAAGCTGCCATTCGCGCCACGCCTGATCGCGGCGATGCGATCAGGCGAAGCCGCTGGCGGGGATAAGCGCGGCAGGCAATCGGCAGCACTTTTGATCTACGGCGACGATGAGTGGTCGGCGCTCGATCTGCGCGTCGACGATCACGCTGACCCGCTCACTGAACTTGAACGTCTCGAACAAGTGAGCCGCGAGCACTGGGTGCATTTCCGCCAGTTCCTGGCCACGCGGAACAACCCGGCCGGCGTTACCGATCGTGAGATCATCGACGCCGGCATGGAAGCGGCGATGGCGGACAAGAGACACCGTTTTGATGGGACAAACCAGCGGAAGTAGCCGGCTGTCCCGGGGTTGATATAGTCGGATAGCGCCAATGGCGGCGTGATCGTGAAGATGGGGGCCGAGAGGATGAAGGTTTACCGTTGGGTATTTGCAGCCGCGGCTTTTTTGCTGTCGCTCGGAACCGGCGCTCAAGCACAGACAACATTACGCATCGGCCTTGCGGAAGACCCGGATATCCTCGATCCCTCGATCGCGCGCACCTATGTCGGCCGTATCGTATTCTCCGCCTTCTGCGACAAGCTGTTCGACATCAACGAAAAGCTCAACATCGTGCCGCAGCTCGCGCTGTCCTACGAGACGTCGGCCGACGGCAAGGCGATGACGATCAAGCTGCGGCCCGGCGTCAAATTCCATGACGGCGAACCGCTGGACGCCGAAGCCGCGAAATTCTCTATCGAACGCCATATGACGCTGCCGACCTCGTTCCGCAAATCGGAGCTTGCGAGCGTGGATCATGTCGAGGTCGTCGATCCCCTCACCATCAGACTGGTTCTGAAGACGCCGTTCGCGCCGCTGATTGCCCAACTCACCGATCGTGCCGGCATGATGGTCTCCCCCAAAGCGGCCAAGGAGGAAGGCGACAAGTTCGGTCTCCATCCGGTTTGCGCAGGGCCCTACAAATTCGTCGAACGCGTGCCGCAAGATCGCATCGTATTCGAGAAATTCGCCGATTACTGGAACAAGGATAATATCTTCATCGATCGTGTGGTGTTTCTACCCATCGTGGATGCCACGGTGCGGCTTGCCAATCTGAAATCAGGCGGACTGGATTTGATCGAGCGCGTGCTGGCGACCGATATCAGGGATGTCCGCGCCGATCCACGGCTGGTGCTGTCGACGGCGCCTGAGCTCGGCTATCTCGGTCTCACCGTCAACATCGCCAACGACAAGAACAAAGGCGCGCTGAGCCAATCGGAAAAGGTACGCCAGGCGCTCGATCTGTCGATCGACCGCGAGGCGCTGAACCAGGTCGTCTTCAATGGCGAGTTCACGCCGGGTAACCAGTGGGTCAGTCCGCAGCATCCCTACTACCAAAAGGCTTTCCCGATTCAAGCGCGTGATGTCGCCAAGGCCAAGGCTTTGTTGAAAGAGGCTGGCGTCGCGTTGCCGGTGACCGTCGACTACATGGTCACCAAAGGGGCCGAGAACGAAGCCGTGGCCCAGGTCGTGCAATCGATGGCCGCGGAAGCGGGTTTCGATTTAAAAATTCGCGTGATCGAGTTTGCGACCTCCTTCAAGCAGGCCCAGGCCGGCGAGTTCCAGATTTTCCAGATCGCCTGGAGCGGCCGGATCGATCCCGACGGAAACTCGTACGTCTTCATGCATACCAAGGCTCCGCAGAATGACGGCGGCTATTCCAACCCTGAAGCCGACAAAGCGATGGAAGACGCCCGTCTCGTCGCGGACCCGGCACAACGCAAGGCGATCTACGAAAAGCTGACCAGGATTCTGCTCGACGACTTGCCCATCATCTATCTCTATCACCGCACGCTTTTGATCGCCCACACCACCAAGCTCGAAGGCTACAAGCAGATGCCGGACGGCCTGGTGCGCGTGGTCGGATTGAAATTCAAATGAGCATGCTTGTTTCATTCTCGTGTCCCGGACGCGGTGCAACGCGCAAGCGGTGCACCGCTGAGCCGGGACCCTGTTCAACAGACTGGATCCCGGGTCTGCAGCACAACGTTGCATGTTGCGTTGCGCCCGGGAAACGAAGCAGCACATGCTGAACTTCCTCGCCAAGCGCCTCGCCCAACTGATACCGACCCTGTTCTTCGTGTCGGTCATGATCTTCTCGTTGCAGCAATTGCTGCCGGGCGATCCTGCGCTTGTCATGGCTGGCGAGGAACGCGATCCCGCCGTCATCGCCCAGATCCGCCAGCAATACCGGCTCGACCGACCGATCCCGGTCCAGTATCTCTATTGGGTCAAAGGTGTGCTGTCCGGTGACTTCGGCGAATCGCTCCGCAACAAGGTGCCGGTGCGCAGCCTGATCGCGGAAAAGCTGCCCGTAACAATGCAATTGGCATCGATGGCGATCGTGATCGCTCTCCTCATCGGTATTCCCGCCGGGATCGTGTCGGCGGTCAAGAAAGGCACGCTCTGGGATTACGGCGCAAACCTGTTCTCGCTGTGGGGCATCTCGACGCCAAACTTCTGGCTCGGGATCATGCTGATCTTTCTGTTCTCGATCAAACTGGGCTGGTTGCCGGCATCGGGCTATGTGTCGCTTTTCGAAAACTGGCGGGCGAGCCTTGCATCGACCATCATGCCGGCTTTCGTGCTCGGAAACGCGATTGCCGCGATCTTGATGCGGCACACCCGCGGCGCCATGCTCCAGGTGCTCGATAGCGATTTCGTTCGTACGGCGCGCGCCAAGGGCATTCCGGAACATGCCGTTATCCTCAAGCACGCGTTGCGGAACGCGCTAACGCCGGTCATTACGCTCGGTGCACTCGAACTCGGCACGCTGCTGTCCGGGGCCGTCCTCACCGAACAGATTTTTTCCATACCGGGCTTCGGCAAGCTGATTGTCGATGCCGTTTTCAACCGCGATTACGCCGTCGTGCAAGGCGTCGTGCTGGTCACCGCCACGATCTACATCGCGCTGAACCTGATCGCCGATCTCGCCTATATCCTGGTCAACCCGCGGCTGAGAGATAACGCATGAGCGAGGCTGCGCTTGGCGCCAGGTCGGCTGCCGCCATGGACGAATTGGAAAGCCCGGCGCGGCGCGCGTTACACCGGCTGTTTCGGCGCAAGGGCGCGATCGTGGGGCTGGTCGTGATTGCGACGTTTATTGTGCTCGCACTCTTTGCGCCCTTGATCACGCCCTACGACCCGATCGCTACCAGCTGGACGATGGTTCGCAAGCCGCCTTCGGCGCTGCATTGGTTCGGCACTGATGATCTTGGCCGTGATGTCCTGACCCGTGTGATCTACGGGACGCGCGCTTCGCTGACGGCAGGCGCCATCTCGGTCGGTATAGCATTCAGCATCGGCGTACCGCTTGGGCTACTGTCTGGCTACCAGGGCGGTTTCGTCGATGCCCTGATCAGCCGCATCACCGATGCCATGCTGGCTTGCCCGTTCCTGATCCTTGCGATCGCACTGGCGGCGTTCCTGGGTCCAAGCCTTGGCAACGCCATGATCGCCATCGGCATTTCGGCAACCCCGATCTTCCTGAGGCTGACCCGCGGCCAGACGATGAGTGTCAAGGTTGAGGACTATGTCGAAGCCGCACGGGCTGTTGGCAATCCGCCGTGGCGGATCGCTCTGGTTCACATCCTGCCCAATGTCATGCCGGCGCTATTGGTGCAGGCGACGCTTTCGATCGCGGCTGCAATCATCGCCGAAGCGGCGCTGTCGTTTCTCGGGCTAGGGCAGCAGCCGCCCGCGCCGTCCTGGGGCAGCATGCTGAATTCAGCGCAACGCTTTCTCTCCAATGCGCCATGGATGGCGCTGTGGCCGGGGCTGGCGATTTTCCTCGTGGTGCTGTCGTTCAATCTGGTCGGTGACGGACTGCGCGACGCGCTCGATCCGCACGAACGATAGCGGCCGGGCTGAATCCCCTCAGATCACCGTTTCGCGTGTCACGCGGCGGCAATCCATTTCGTATTCGAGGTCGATCACCGGCGGACGAGCAAAATGCCAGGTCAGGCCCGAACGCATGGCGCCGTGGCGGACCAGTTCGTCAACGATGACAGGATGAAAGTCGCGGATGGAATAGGCCTGCGCGGCCGTGGTGTCCTTCCAGCCGAAACCAAACGTGCGAAGGCGGTCTTCCATTTGCCCGACGGTGCACTGTACTTTCTCTTTCAACCCTTCCGGACTGAGATCGCGATAGCGCACAATACGTTCGGGATAGCTCCCGCTCCCACCGCGCGTTTCCGCTCCGCCGGCGATAACGAATGTCGGCGTCCTATGTTGGCTCGGGCGCGTAAAGGAGAATGCATAAAATGACGGCTCGGCCGGAGGATCGATCTCAGGGCAGACGTTGCTGCGCGCCACTGGATTGGTAGTGCCGTCGAACAGGCCCCATTCCGCGAGCGTCTTGACGTAGTGCTGATTGAAGGCCCGAAATCCGTCTTCCGTAAATGCCGCCGGCGAGCGCAGCTCGCAGGCGCAGAACGACGTCAGCGGCCGCCCGGCCGCCTGAATATATTTCGCGACCGCAGCGAAACCCTCGGCCAGCGGCAGCAGCCTGTCGAAGCGCACGCGCTCGATCTCGAAGCCTGAATCGGCCGCGGCGCCGCTTGAATATTGAAACACCGCCGGGATGAAGCGATAGTTGCCGGCCGGAAAATCCTGCGTCATGTCTAGCTTTCCTTGTTGTTCTTCTTATTCCAGTTGCATACGGACGCCCTTGGCGCCGTTGAGCAACCGTCTCAGGTGAAAACCAGCGAGGGCATCGTCGGCATGTGACCCGACCAGCGCGGCAAAGGCCGGCATCGCCGCGGCGTCTCCGGCTTCCAGCTTAGCAAAGGCCTCCGAATATTGCGTCGTCGCCGGTTCCTCGAACGTTGCCGCCACCAGCGGTTCGTAAGCACGCAACGGTTCGCTGCGCCCGCGCAGCATTAGATCGCCGACCGGTCGCCCCTGAAAATTTTCAGTGCTATCGGCAACGACCGCGCTGACACAGATGCGGGTGCCGAGAAACTTGTTGGCGGCCTCGAGCCGCGCGGCAGTGTTGATGGTGTCGCCATAGGCGGTGTAATCGAAGAAACGGCTGCCGCCGAAATTGCCGACCAGCGCCGGACCGGCGTGAACGCCGATCCGGGTTGCGCCGAAATTCACGCCCTCGGACTTCCAGCGCTCACGAAAACCTTCGGCCCAGACATCGAGGTCATGCGCGCAGGCGATCGCGCGTGTCGCATAATCCGGCTGGTCCCCGGGAGCATTGAAGAGAATCTGGATCGCATCACCGATGATCTTCGCGACCGTGCCTTCGTGCGCGAAGACAATGTCGGTCATTCCGCCCATATATTCGTTGAGCAGCGCGCCCAGCACTTCCGGCGCGGTATTCTCCACCAGCGACGTGAAACTGGTGATGTCGGTGAAGATGGTCGCGACCTCGCGGCGGTGCACTTCCATACCATCGCCGTCGCCGACGACTGCAAGCCGGGAGGCGATCTGCGGCGAAAAATATCGCGAAAGCGACGCGTAGGCGCGCTCGGCCTCGGCCTGGCGGCGGCGCGCGTCGCGCATGGTCTCGACATGGCGGATGGTCTTGTCGATGGTCAGTTCGAGATCACCGAAATCAATCGGCTTGGTCAGGAAATCGAACGCGCCCGATTCATCGCGGTGCGGATGTTGCTCATGTCTCCATACGCGGAAACGATGATGGTCGATTTCTTGTCTTCGGCCTCCTGCAGCTTCTGCAACAGCGACAGGCCGTCCATCCGCGGCATATTGATGTCGGAAACCACCATGTCGACATGCGGATGATCCTCGATCGACTGCAGCGCCTCGATGCCGTCATGGGCGAACAGGAATGACACCGCGCCGTCGCGAATTTGCCTGCGGAATTTCTGCAGGACCAAAGCCTCGAGATCGGGCTCGTCGTCGACGACGAGGATGGTTGCGGTCATGCGGCCTGCCCGAGACGGGTATCGATTTCGTGGCGCAGCAGCGCGAAATCGATCGGTTTCGTCAGCAAACCCACCGCGCCGCGCTCGATCGCCTTGCGTCGTGTTTCCACGTCGCCATAGGCGGTGATCATGATGACGGGAACATCGGGTCGCTCCGCGCGAACTCTGGGTAACATTTCGAGCCCGCTCATGCCGGGCATGTTGATGTCCGACAGGATCAGGATCAGCGAGGGATCAGCGACGTTGGCGGCCCGCGCCAATGCCGCGGCCGCCGACGGGGCAAATTCCATGGTGAAACGTCCGGAGCGCAGATCGCGCCGGAACTGTTGTCGAAACAGGGCTTCGACGTCGGGCTCGTCATCGACGACGAGTATGTAAACGCTCAATTCGTGCCTCCAGCATTTCCTTGCGCCGCCGCTGTACGCGGCAGCGTAATAATGAATTCAGTAAATACGCCCGGCTCGGTATCAACGTCGATCTTGCCGCCGTGTTGTTTCACCACGATGTCGTGGCTCATCGACAGGCCAAGACCGGTGCCCTCTCCCGCCGGTTTGGTGGTGAAGAAGGGATTGAACATTTTCTCCTTCACTTCCAGGGGGATGCCGGCGCCGTTGTCGCGAATCCGGATTTCCACACTATTGCCGAGGCTTTTGGTGGTCGCGGTCAATGTCGGTTCGAAGGTCTCGTCGCCCGCCTCCTTGCGCTTGGTGGCAGCGTAAAAACCATTTCCAATCAGATTGAGAAACACCCGCGTGATCTCCTGCGGGTAAAGGTCGATCATGCCGGCGGCGGGGTCGAAATCACGTTTCAGCGTGATATTGAAGCCGGATTTCTCGGCCCGGGCGCCGTGATAGGCGAGATTGAGGCTTTCCTCGACGATCGCATTGATGTCGACGGGCCGGTGCTCGCCAGATCCTTCGCGCGAATGCAGCAGCATGTTCTTGACAATCGAGTCGGCGCGCTTGCCGTGCTGCACCACTTTTTCGAGATTGCTTTTCAACATATGCGTCAGTTCGTCGATCTCTTCCCGCGTCTTGTCGTCGAGCGCAGCCGGCTTGAGCACATCATTGAGTTCGTCGATCAGTTCGGCCGAGAGCGCCGAGAAATTGTTGACGAAATTGAGCGGATTCTTGATTTCATGGGCGATGCCTGCGGTGAGCTGGCCCAGCGAAGCGAGCTTCTCGGTCTGCACCAGGCGGTCCTGCGCAGTGCGCAACTCGTCGATCGACAACGACAATTCCCTGGTTCGTTCCTGAACCTCATCGAACAATCGCACGTTCTCGATGGCGATGACGGCTTGGTCTGCGAACGTCGTGACCAGCTCGATTTGCTTTTTACTGAAGGGCCGCACGGTTCGGCGCGCCAGCACAAGGGCGCCGACCGGATTGCCTCCGCGCAGAAGGGGTACCCCGAGAAATGTACGGGGGTCGCCGCTCAGTTTCTGGCCTTCCGAAAAAGCATAGTCGCTATCGGCATGCACATCCGGCACGTGGATCAACTTGCCCTCGAGCAAGGTCCGTCCTGTAATTGTCGCGCGTTCCGGCCGGACCGGAAGGTCCTTTGCGTAATCCATGAACTGGGGCGTAAAGCCGTATGAACCTGCGCGATAATAGACATCGCCTTTTTGGCGAGTAATCGCGGCCATATCCGCCTCGCACAGGCGCGCCGCCGACTCCACCAGCGTATCGAGCACGGCTTGCAAATCGAACGCCGAGCGGCTGATGACCTTGAGAACCTCGGCGGTCGCGGTCTGCTGCTGTAACGTTTCGGTCAATTCAGCCGTTCGCTGTTCGACCTTCTTCTCCAGGTCGGTGTAGGACTCCTGCAGCCGGCCGCCCATGTCGTTGAACTGGTCGGCGAGCCCTTCGAGTTCGTCACCGGTCTTGATCGAAATGCGCTGGTTGAAATCGCCACCGCCGATGCGCTCGGCGCCTGCGCGCAAGGCCTGGATCGGGCCGACCATGCGCCGGGCCAGGAATATCCCCGCGAGCACCGCGAAGATCGACGCGCCCAATAGCACGATGGCAAGGCGCTGCAACGCCTGGTACAGGGAGGCGTAGGCTTCCTGGACCGGAAGCTCGACGAACATCGTCCAGCCCAGCGGCGCGATCGGCGCGGACGCCGTCAGAACTTCCTGCCCCTGGATATTCTTCGTTCCCTGCAATTCCTCGGCGTTGACGGCTGCACTTCCGGCCTGCGCCGCCTGCACCTGCAGCAGCTTCGACATATCGGTGTTACGCAGCACCAGGCTGATATCCGGATGCGCGATCAGGCGGCCCTGCGCGCCGACGACATAGGCATGGCCGCGCTCGCCAACCTTGATCTGTGACACCACGTCCCAGATCAGCTTCAGGTTGACCTCGGCAATGCTGACGCCGGCATCCTTGCGGGTGCCCGCCAGCGACAGCGTCATGTAGGGCTCGGATTCACGGCGGAAATAGACCGGCCCGTAATAGACCTTGTGGGCGACGGCTTCGGTGAATTTCGGATCCTGGGAGAGGTCGAGGCCGCTATCCACGACGTCCATGGCGAGCCGGGAGACCCGCAACCGCTCCTTGCCGGTGGAATCGACCTGCGCCAGTTCGGTGATGGCCGGCACCTGCCGCAACAGCCGCAGCGCATCGAACCGGCGCTGCTCGATCGAGCCTGCGGACCAGGGCAACTGGGTGGTCCAACCAAGCTGGCTTTCGATTTCCTTGATGAACTGGCCGATTTTCGCCGCCGCCGCCTCGGCCTGTTCGTGCTGAATGCGGATCAGGGCCGCCTTGTGCTCGCGATAATAGAAGAAAACCTCGAAAATCCCGTTCGACAGCAGCGCGACACCGACCACGGCGACGAACAGCGCGACATATTTGGTGAACAGGCGGCTGCGGACTTTCTTGGCCGCAGGTCTGGTTTCCGGCGCCGCGCCCGCCACCGGCGATGCCGGCAGCGTTCGGCCCTGGGGCGTGTCGGGGTGGAGGGAAATGCTCATTCCGCCTATTTTAGCAAGAACATGAGGGGTTGTCTCTTGCCGCAGTGCGGGAGGATTACTCGATCACCTCGTCAGCGAGGGCGAGCAGGGTCGGCGGGATATCAAGGTTGATGCCCTTGGCGGTTTTCAGATTGATCACGAACGGATAGCGCGTCGGCTGCTCGAACGGCAGGTCGGCGGGCTTGGCGCCCCTGAAGATGCGGTCGACCAATGCCGCCGCGCGTTCAAACGACTCCGTCAGATCCGGCCCATATGACATCAGGCCACCGTCGCGGACCAGAAAGTCATATTCATAGATCGCCGGCAATCGCTTGGTGGCGGCAAATTCGAAGACACGTTTACGGTTGAGGGTGGTGAGCGCATCCGCGACCATCAGTATCCCGTCCGGCATATCATCATTCATCGCCGAGAACGCTTCGTTGAAATCGTCCGGCTCGCGAACGCCGAGGGCCTGAACCGTGATTCCGATCGCTTGCGCAACCTTCGCTGACGCTTGGTAACGAAGTGTCATGCCGAGATCATCCTTGTTCCAGAGCATCGCCACCTTCTGGAGTTTTGGCGACAGCTCCTTCAACAGCGACAGACGCTTGGTGGTCAATGTCGTTGCAACATCCGAAATACCGGTGATGTTGCCTCCCGGATGCGCCAGACTCTCGATCATCCCGGTTTCGATCGGGTCGCCAAGACCATTGGCGCCCACAATTGGAATTCCCGACGACTTCGCGGCCAGCGCAGCCGGATAGCCGACAACGATGATAGCATCGACGTCGCGGGCTTTGAGTTCCTGCAGCAACGCGGGGAGCTTCGCGATATCGCCAACAGCGCCGCGGGCATCGAATGTCAGGTTTTGACCGAGGATGTAACCGTGTTCAGCCAGCGCCTTTACAATAATTTTTCCGAACGGACTGCCCTCGGTCAGAGGCAATGCCGGATGAAGCGTCCCGAGATGATAGATTCTGTCCGGTGTCTGGGCCTATGCCACCCGCGGGACAACCAGTGCCGCCCCACCGAGAAATGTGAAGAACTCGCGTCGCTTCATCACGGCATCCTGTTTTTGGACGCCTGCAAGAGGGTGGCGCCCGTCAGGGCAGGATATATCACGTCACCATGCGAAAGCGATAACGACGATCAACACTGTGATCGCGCTGGGCCGCACCGGGTCAATACTCAGGTCGCCTTGAGTGCCTTCGGATCCATATCAAAATCCGCGATCTCCTTGGCCCGCTTGGATTCAGCACCCGCCCGGTGATCGGTGGCGATCGCCACATAGACCGCGGGCAGCACGAACAGCGTGAACAGAGTGCCGATCGACATGCCGGCAACGACGACAAGCCCGATCGAGAAGCGGCTTGCCGCACCTGCTCCGCTCGCCGTCAGCAGCGGAATCAAACCGGTGACCATCGCCGCGGTCGTCATCAGGATCGGGCGAAGCCGGACGCGTGCGGCCATCTCGATCGCCGAGCGCCGGTCAAGACCCTCATTGAGCTGCAACTCGTTGGCGAATTCGACCATCAGGATGCCATGCTTGCTAATCAGCCCGACCAGCGTGAGCAAGCCGACCTGGGTGTAGATGTTCATCGTGGCCGCGCCGAAGAACAACGGCAGCAATGCACCGACGATCGCCATCGGCACGCTGATCATGATCACCAGCGGATCGCGCAGGCTCTCGAAGTGCGCCGCCAGCACCAGGAAGATGATGATCAGCGCGAAGCCGAAGGTGACTGCGAGCTGGTTTCCTTCCTGCACGTATTGCCTGGAATCCGCGAGATAGTCGTGGCTGAAGCCAGCCGGCAACTTCTTGGCCGCACTCTCGAGGAAGTCCACCGCCTGTCCGACGGTCACGCCGGGCATCGGCACGGCCTGGAAGGTGGCGGAGTTCAACTGATTGTAATGCGTCAGCGCGTTGGGATCGGTCGCAGTTTCGATCGATACCAGCGTCGACAGCGGCACCTGCTGGCCCGTCGTCGTCGGCACATAATAAGCGCCGAGCGCCTCGGGCGACAGCCGCTGGTCGCGCGGCACTTGCGGAATGACCTGATACGATCGTCCCTCAAGGTTAAACCGATTGACGTAGTTTCCGCCGAGCAAGGTCGCGAGCGTATTGCCGATGCTCTGCATGGTGATGCCGAGATCGCTCGCCTTGGTGCGGTCGATCTTGACCCGTACCACCGGCTGGTTGAAGTCGAGATCGCTGTCCGAGACAATGAACAGCCCGCTTTTGCGCGCGGCGTCCTTCAGCTTCAGCATTTCCTCGTAAACCGACTGAAATCCATTGGTCGAGCTGATCACCAACTGTACGGGCAATCCGCCGGGACCGCCGGGCAATGGCGGCAGGTTGAACGCAAAGGCATTGACGCCCTCGATCTTGCTGAGCTGCGCCTGGACCAACGGCTTAAGCGCGATCGACGAGCGCTTGCGGTCATCCCACGGCTTGAGCAGCATGCCGGCGATACCGCCCTGCGGACCGTTGATGCCATTCAGAACGAAGCGAAGATCGGTTTCCGGAAAGCCGGCGAATGCCTTGTCGAGCTTTTCGCCATAATAGTCCGCATAATCGATGTTGGCGTATTTCGGCGCCTTGGTCACCGCGAACACGATGCCCTGATCTTCTTCCGGCGCGAGTTCCTTTGACGTGTGCATGTAGAGGAAGCCGACCAGCCCGAGGATGGTCAGAGCGAACAGCGCCGTGATCGGACGATAGTCGAGCGACCGATCGAGCTGCCGGCCGTACCAGCGCGTGATCGATCCGAAAACCTTGTTGACGATCTTTGCAAATCGTCCCTCCTCGGCGTTTTTAAGGAAAATCGAGCACATCATCGGCGACAGTGTCAGCGCGATTACGCCCGAAACGATAACCGAGCCGGCCAGCGTAAACGCGAATTCGCGAAACAGCGCACCGGTAAGGCCGCCGAGGAAGCCGATCGGGGCGTACACCGCGGCCAGCGTGATCGTCATGGAGATGACGGGACCGACGATCTCGCGTGCGCCCTGCAGGGAAGCCTGCACCGGAGGTTTACCTTCCTCCAGATGCCGATGGATATTTTCCACCACCACGATGGCATCATCAACGACGAGCCCGATCGCCAACACCATCGCCAACAGCGTCAGCAGGTTGATGCTGAATCCCATGATCAGCATCAGGCTGCAGACGCCGATCAGCGACAACGGAATGGTCACCACCGGGATGATCACCGAGCGGAGCGATGCGAGGAACAGGAAGATGACCACGACGACGATGATGATCGCCTCGCCCAGGGTTTTCTCGACCTCGTTGATCGACGATTGAATGAAGGCGGTCGAATCGTAGGCCACCTTCATTTTCATCGACGGCGGCAGATTGCGTTCAAGCTCCGGAAACAGCGCGCGGACGCCCTGGACAAGGGTCAGCGGGTTGCCTTGCGGCGTCGCCTGCACGCCAATAAAAATCGCATGCTCGCCGTTGAAGGCGACACTAGCGTCGGTACTTTGCGCCGCGAGTTCGACCGTGGCGATGTCCTCCATCCGCACAAAACCACCGTCCTTGGATTTGACGATCATGCGCTTGAACTGATCGAGATTGGTCAGATCGGTGTTGGTCGACACGTTGGAGACGATGAAATACCCCTTGGCCTGGCCCGCGGCTGCCTGAAAATTGTTGGCGGCGATCGCGACGGAGACGTCGGCGGGCGAAACGCTGCGGCCTGCCATGCGGACGGGATCGAGCCATAGCCGCATCGCGAAGGTCTGGCCGCCCAGAATGTCAGCGGAAGCAACGCCATCGACGGTGGAAAGCACCGGCTGGACCACGCGCGTCAGATAGTCTGAGATCGCCGATCCCGACAGCACTTCGCTGGAGAAGCCGAGATACATCACGGCTGTGGTCTGGCCGGTGGTCTTGGTCACGACCGGATCGTTCGATTCCTTTGGAATCAGATATTTGACCGAATTCACCTTGGCGAGGACCTCGGTCAACGCCTGGTTCGGGTCGAAATTCAGCTTGATGTAGACCTGGATGGTGCTGGTCCCCAGCACCGAAGACGACGTCATGTAGTCGACGCCCTCGGCGGACGCGACGGCCTGCTCGATCGGCGTTGTAATGAACCCCTGGATCAGATCAGCCGACGCACCGGGATAGACGGTGGTGACGTTGACGACCGTATTCGACAGTTTCGGATACTGCCGGATCGGCAGACTGGTCGCGGCCTTGAACCCGATCAGAAGAATCAGCAGGCTCACAACCAGCGCCAACACCGGCCGCTTGATGAAAATGTCGGTCCAGACCATCGCGATGCGCTCCGATCTCAGTAACGCGGCGGATTGGCTGGAATCGGCGGAGGCCCTTCGGGTGAAATGACCACGGCCGCTCCCGATTGCAGCTTGAGCTGGCCTACCGCGACCACGCGATCGCCGGGCTTCAACCCACTGAGGATTTCGGCTCGTCCGTTGATCCGGTCGCCGGTCCGCACGAAAGTGCGAACGGCGGACAGGCTGGTCTTGCCATCGTCCTCTTTCTTCTCAGTGATGACGAAAATCGAATCGCCGTAGAGCGTATAGTCGACAGCCGTTTCCGGAACGGTGACAACCGGCGGCTTGTCCGGCAATACCACCGTCGTGGTCACGAACATACCAGGCTTCAGCACCTGATCCGGATTGTCGATCGTGGCCTGAACGCGGATGTTTCGCGTATCAGTGTTGATCTGCGGCTCGACGGTGGTGATCTTGCCTTCGAAAACCTTGCCCGGATAGGCGTCGACCACGACGCGGACAGTCTGTCCGTCCTTGAGTGTCGCGCTTTGCTTTTCGGTCGTCGTGAAATTGGCATAGATCGTCGACAGGTCCGTCAGCGTCACGATCATCGTGCCCGCGGTCAGGAACTGGCCGACCTCGACGTGACGGACGCCGAGCACGCCGTCGAATGGCGCGCGCACAAGCTTCTGCGAAATGAGCGCCTGGGTCTTGGCGATGCCTGCGTTGGCCTGGTCATACGCCGCCTGCGCTGAATCGACCGTCGCCTGCGGGCCAAACTGACGCGCGGCAAGCTGCTTGGCGCGATCCAGCGACAACTGCCCCACAACGGCCTGCGCCTTGAAGCTCGCGAGATCGCCCTGATCGGGAGCGTCGAACAATTGCACCAGCGGACTTCCCGCTTTCACGGTGGCGCCGGCGGTAAACATGATGTCGGTGATGCGGCCGCTGACATCCGAGGTGACGTTCACCTGATGCACGGCGGCGAGATCGCCGACCGCCGTCAGCAGGTTCGGAATGACCTCGGACTTGGCCTCGGAAATGCTAACCGGCGTCGGCGGCGGCCTATTGTTGGCGAAGAACTGCGCGATCATGTGGCTGCGGAATGCGTTGAATCCGACCAGCGCACCCACTAGCAGCGCCAGCAACAGCCCGACGATGACGAACCAGCGTATCATCCGGACCGGACGCGCACGCGGCTTCTCGGTAAGCACCCTGCCCGAGATATTGGCTTCCGTCACGATGTTCATGTCATGCACTTTCTGCAATTACCGGAAGCCCAAAATCTGGCGACAGTTCACGGTCCAGATGCGAGGCGATTGCCGGTTCGTTTAATCCAATTCCGCGGAGAATGAATTCGCAAACTTGCCGTTCGAGATCGGCGGCGTCGGCGTAGGACAGACATGGAACGGATGGCAACCGCGTCAGCGCCGACATCAGCACGGTATGATGCGCAAACCAGAACAGGTTCAGCGGCTCGCGTCCAACTCTTGAGGCGTCCCCTGCCGCCACTGCCCGCTCCAGCGATGCGGTAAACACAGACCCGATCAAATTTCCGATCTTTTCGTAAATCAGTCGAGCGAATTCTCCGTCATCGAGATGGCTGGTGATCATCAGCCTGAGACGCTGGGCTTCCTGCTGATCGGGAACATCCGACACGTGCTGGAAATGGCGGACCATTCCGCGAATCAGCACAACCAGCGTCTCTGTCGATGGCTCGAGCACCAGCAACCGGTGCAGCGCAGGATCGGCTTCGCACTCCTCCGCGAGGATTTCCGCATAGAGCGCTGCCTTCGAGGGAAAATGCTTGAACAGCAGGCCTTCTGAAATGGCGGCCGCAGCCGCCACACTTTTGGTCGTGGTTCCCGCAAAGCCGTTGCGTGCAAAGCAACGCTTGGCGGCACTCAATATGAGCTGCCGCCGCAGGTCGCTGGTCATGCGCAAACTAGACATAGGCATGTGAGTAATCACTCACTTTACCAAATGTCAAGAATTATTGCAGTGCACCAATCGTGTTGGGCGCTAAATCTGGGACCCTAAATCGGCTGGAATCCCAGTGCGCCCCGGATGCGATTCACGATGAAGGCGCCGTCGCGGCTGGCGAGCACGCGCTCCAGATTTGCACTGTCGATCTTGATGCTGGCCAGGCGCGGCCCGCTTGAGACATCCTGCATGACAGAGGCAAAAGCCTCGATATCGGCCATGGTCCCGATCGCACGGGCATCCGATATCCCGCAACACCGGGCGACGCCGACAAGATCGACGGTAGCCGCGGTGTGGCTCGCCTGCCCGCCGGTTTCGCCATAGACCTCGTTATCGAGCACAATGATGGTGAGATTCCCTGGCTTTTGCAGGCCGACGGTCGCCAGACTGCCCATCCCCATCAGCATCTCGCCGTCGCCCGTTATCACGACCACCGGCAGCTTCGGCTGCGCCAGGGCAATGCCCAGCCCGATCATGACGGCGCCACCCATGGCGCCCCACAGATAGAAATTGCGATCATGGTCGCCTGCGGCGGCGATGTCATAGGTCGAGGCGCCCAATCCGCCGACCACGATGGCGTCCTTGCGCTTGGCCAGCAGGCTGGAAACGACACTGCGCCGTTCGAGAAGATTTGCGTTGCTCATTTGGTGAAAACCTTTGCCCCGATCAGGCGCTGCGACAACAGAACGGCGGTCGGCGTGCAGGCGTTATAAGCCTGCCCCGCGGCAGCCTCGACGACCTCACGCACCTCTTCGGCGTGCGAAGCCCGCAGCACCTTGATCCCCGACAATTCGAACACGGCAGCCGTGCTCGAGCCCATCGGCACCTGCCAGGGATTGAATTCGCCCCATTCGCCGCGCATCGTCACCAGCGTCAGGAACGGAAAGCGGAAAACCTGGGTGAGCGACAGCATGTTCACGCAATTGCCGACGCCGCTCGACTGCATCAGCAATACGCCGCGCTGGCCGCCGGCCCAGGCACCGGCCAATAGCGCCACACCCTCTTCTTCCGTCGTCAGCGGGACCGCGCGCATGGAGGAGTCACCCAGCACACGTTCGATCAACTGCGAATGTCCGGCATCCGGCACGTAAGGCACCTGACGGACATCGAAGCGCTGCAAAATCGCATAAATATCTTCCGGCCAGGAAGGCACGGTTTCGGGAGGAATATCGGCGCGGGCGTGCATTTTTATTTCCGGTCGGTTGACGAGACTGTATTTCGGTGCGGGACTGTAGAGGCCGCCGCGGTTTCGGAAAGAGCGAAAACGGCATATCGGTCTCCACCAAAGAGTATGGCAGCATGAATGCGGATACGCGAGAGCTGGCGGCAAGCTTCGACATCGAGAAACTGACGCCGGGGTTCTATGCCGACCCCTATCCAACCTATCGTGCACTGCGGGAGCATGAACCGGTCAAGCTATTGCCCAACGGCTCGTACTTTCTGACGCGCTACGACGATCTGGTCAGCGCCTACAAGAGCACAAAGCTTTTCAGCTCCGACAAGAAAAAGGAGTTTGCGCCGAAATACGGCGATTCGCTGCTCTACGAGCACCACACCACCAGCCTCGTCTTCAACGACCCGCCCGCGCACACCCGGGTGCGGCGACTGATCATGGGCGCGCTCTCGCCGCGCGCGATTGCGGAGATGGAGCCTGATCTGATCGAGCTGGTGGATCGGCTGCTTGACGGCCTCGCCGTGAAAGGCCGCGTCGAACTGATCGGGGATTTTGCATCCGCGATTCCCATTCAGGTGATCGGTAACCTGCTGGATGTGCCCCTGGAGGAACGTGAACCGCTGCGCGACTGGTCGCTGGCGATTTTGGGCGCACTCGAGCCGGTGATCGGCCCCCAGGTTTTTGCACGCGGCAACACCGCAGTGAAAGATTTTCTCAGCTACCTGGAAGTCCTGGTCGAACGCCGGCGGGCCAAACCGGGCAATCCCGAACGCGACGTGCTGACGCGCCTCATCCAAGGCGAAGACAATGGCGAACGGCTGACATCAAAAGAATTACTGCACAACTGCATCTTCCTGCTCAACGCCGGCCATGAGACCACCACCAACCTGATCGGCAATGGCCTGGTGGCGTTGTCTGAAAACCCAGCGGAGCAGAAACGGCTGATCGAAAATCCCTCGATGATCAAGACCGCGGTCGAGGAAATCCTGAGATTTGAAAGTTCGAACCAACTCGGCAATCGCATGACGACCGAGCGCGTCGATCTCGGTGGCATTACGCTTTCTGCCGGCACGCCGGTGACGCTGTGCATCGGGGCTGCGAACCGCGACCCCAGGCAATTCAACGATCCGGAAAATCTCGACATCGCCCGCACGCCGAACCGGCATCTCGCCTTCGGCACCGGCGCGCATCAATGCGCCGGGATGGCGCTGGCACGTCTCGAGGGCGCAATCGCGATTTCGCGATTCCTGGCGCGGTTTCCGACCTACGCGCTGAACGGCACGCCGGTCAGAGGCGGCCGTGTTCGGTTTCGCGGATTTCTGAGCGTGCCGTGTATCGTCGGCGGATGACCTCACGGTGAGGATTCGAACTATTCGCTGACCCCAAGTTCGTATCCACGTCTTCATCAGCGCTCAGACATGGATGGCCGGGACAAGCCCGGCCATGACGAGTTGACGTCAATAGATCGTGCTATCACACCACTGAGCGATGCCGCGCGATGCAGGTCCGCAGGACCTCGTCCATCGGTTTCTCCCACCAGTCGCTGGAGAAAATCTCGATTTCGGAATAACCCGCAAAACCCTGGGCCTCGACCGCGTTGCGCAGCGATTTGATATCGATCACGCCATCGCCCATCATGCCCCGGTCGTTAAGAATATCCTTGGTCGGCACCAGCCAGTCGCAAACGTGAAATGCCAGCAGCCGGTCCTTGCCGGCGCGCGCGATCTGGGGCAGCAATTCCGGATCCCACCAGATGTGATAGACGTCCAGCGCCACGCCCAATGCGCCCGTGCGCTTCGGATCCAGCCTGTCGCAAATATCGAGCGCCTGTTTTGTGGTGTTCACGCAGGCGCGGTCGGCGGCGTAAGCCGGATGCAGCGGCTCGATCGCCAATGGCATCCGTGCGTCACGCGCATAGTCCAACATTTCGGCGATGGCGTCGTCGACCTGCGTCCGCGCGCCCACAATATCTTTTGAGGCCGCGCTGCCCGGCCGCGAATATTGCGGCAGACCGCCGACCACCAGCACGATGCAGGGCGCGCCCAGCGCCTTGGCCTCATCGACGGCACGGCGGTTGTCGTCGCGCACCTCGATGCGATGCGCGGCATCCGATGTAAACATCCCGCCCCGGCAATAGCCCGACAGTTCGAGCCCGGCATCGCGCACCGCACGCACCGCACGATCGAGGCCGATGGCCGCGACCTGGTCGCGCCAGGGATCGATGGCGCGGATGCTATGCCGTGCACAGGCATCGATGATTTGCACGAGATCGCCCTGCTTGCGGACCGTCGCGGTATTGAGCGACAGCCAGCGGTGATCGGAAGAAAAATCCCGCATCAGCTTTCGATACCGCGCAGAGCCAGCACGGCCTTCATGCGCCGCGTCGCAAGCTCGGGATTGGCAAGCAATCCGGCTTTGTCTGCCAATCGAAACAGTTCGGCCAGATGCAGCGTCGAACGCGTGCTTTCCTGGCCGCCGACCATCGTGAAATGATCTTGATGGCCATTGAGATAGGACATGAACACCACGCCGGTCTTGTAGAACCTCGTCGGCGCCTTGAAGATGTGGCGGGACAGCGGCACCGTCGGCTCCAGCACGTCGCGGAAACCGGCCTCGTCGCCCGCCGCTAACCGCGACAGCGCATAGGATGCTGCCGGCGCGATGGCATCGAAGATGCCGAGCAGCGCATGGGAAAAACCTTGTTCGTCGCCGGCGATCAGTTCGGCATAATTGAAATCGTCGCCGGTATACATCTTGACGTTCTCATCGAGACGCCGGCGCATATCGATTTCGCGCTGCTTGTCGAGCAGCGAGACCTTGACGCCATCGACCTTGGCGGCATTGGCGTTGATGACCCCGACCGCGACGTCCATCGCCTGATCGAGGTGAGACGTGCCCCAGTAATTCGCCAATGCCGGATCGAACATGTCGCCGAGCCAGTGGATGATCACGGGCTCCGCAACCTGCGACAACACGCGATTATACACCTTGGCGTAATCATCGGGGTTGCGGCCGATTTTGGCCAGCGCACGCGACGCCATCAGGATGATCCGCCCACCCGCCTTTTCGACGGCCGCGATCTGCTCTTCATAGGCGCGGATCACGTCATCGAGGCTTTTGGCATCCTCCGGCGCCAAGTGGTCGGTGCCGGCGCCGGAAAACACCAGCGCATTGCCCCTCGCCTTCGCCGCTTTCACGGAGCGCTGGATCAATTCCAGCGAGGTCGGCCAGTCCAGCCCCATGCCGCGCTGGGCGGTGTCCATCGCCTCGGCAACACCGAGGCCAAGGTCCCAGACATGTTCGCGAAATGCGATCGTACGATCCCAGTCGACAGCAGCCGTCAGCCACGGGTCGACATCGGCCAGCGGATCGGCCACCACATGGGCCGCCGAAAACGCCACGCGGTTGAGCGTGCCCTGCAGTTTGGACGGAAACGTCCGCGACGCCGCGAGACGATAGGTTTCGATTTCGCGGTTCGCTTTCGGCAATTTCAGCGACAGCGACGAGATGGGCAAGACCGGTTTGTTCATGGCCGTAGTCCTCACACCTTGATCGGAGCGACGTCGATCCAGCGTCGTTCGCGCCAGCTTTGCAGCGCGCATTCCGCCAACTGCACGCCCTTGGCGCCTTCCAGCAGCGTGTATTTGTAGGGCGCGTCCTCGCAGACGTGGCGAATGAACATTTCCCACTGCTCCTTGAAGCCGTTGTCATAGACGACGTTTTCCGGCAGCGTCTGCCAATCGGCATAGAAATCATGCGTGCGCTTCTCGTCCGGATTCCACACCGGCCGCGGCGTTGCCTGCCGCGCCTGAATGACGCAATCGGTGAGCCCGGCCACCGCCGAGCCGTGGGTGCCATTGACCTGGAAGGTCACGAGATCGTCGCGATAAACCCGCGTCACCCAGGACATATTGATGTGTGCGATCACGCCACCCTTGAGCTTGAAGGTCGCGTAGGCGGAATCGTCCGCGGTCGCGGTGTATTTCTTGCCCTTCTCGTCAAAACGTTCGGGAATATCCGTGGTGCCGAGACAGCTCACGCTTTCGACTTCACCGAACAAATTGTCGAGCACATAGCGCCAGTGGCAGACCATATCGAGAATGATGCCGCCACCGTCTTCGCTGCGATAATTCCATGACGGCCGCTGCGCCTCCTGCCAGCCGCCTTCGAACACCCAGTAACCGAATTCGCCGCGCACCGAGAGCATCCGGCCGAAGAAGCCGGAATCGCGCAGGAACGCCAGCTTCTTCAGACCCGGCAGGAACAGCTTGTCCTGCACGGTGCCGTGCTTGACGCCCTTGGCGTTAGCCAATTTGAGCACCGCCACCGCCTCTTCGAGATTGGTCGCGATCGGCTTTTCGCAATAGACGTGCTTGCCGGCATTGATCGCCCTGGTCAGCAGCGACGGCCGCGCTTGCGTGGTCGCAGCATCGAAGAAGATGGTGTCGCTCTTCTCGGTCAGCGCCTGGTCGAGGTCGGTGGTCCAGCGTTGCACGTTGAACTGCTTGGCGAGACGCTCGACCTTGTCGGCGTCGCGGCCGACCAGGATCGGATCCGGCATCATGCGGTCGCCGTTGCCAAGCAGCACGCCGCCGGAATCGCGAATCGCGATGATCGAGCGGATCAGATGCTGATTCAGTCCCATGCGGCCGGTGACACCGTTCATGATTATGCCGAGGCGTTGCGTCTTCATATTGCTTGCTCCTTTATTTTTGCTCTTGGTTGCTCAAGTGGCGACAGTGCCGACCAATCCGGGTGCACACGCGTTGCAAAGCCCGGCGCGACCAGCGATCCCGTCAGGAGATCGCCGTCGTGAATCGACAGCCGAATGCTGTTGCCGTCGCTGATGTAGAGACCGGGATGCGCTGCGAGAAATGCCTGCGCTTCCGTGGCGGGCGTGTCACCGAAACCATCGACATAGTGATGGCCGTTGCGCTCGGCATGGGTGACGCCGATCAACGCACCAAGCGCGAGATCCTGCTGCACGCCGAGACCGGCCTGACAGGTCAGGTCCTCGCCCGAGATGAAGAATTTTTCGCCAGCTTCGCTCCACTTGGCAGCGCGTGTCGCGTTGACGATCGATTTGTAGATCCCCTTGCATGATTTGGAGGAGATGCCGCGATAGCCAAGCGCGCGAGCCGCCGGGAAAGCATCATAGGAGTCGTCGGCCTCGTCGATGATGAAATCGCGGGCCGCGAGCGCACCGAGCGGCGACTGCCTGAAGATGTCGCGCGGCATCGGCTGCTCGATATACAGCAGCTTTGTCGCAAGCGGCCTCAATGCGCTGTCGCGATCGAGGCGATCGACCAACGCGCCCAGAGCCGCGAGGTCGGCATATTGCTCATTGGCATCCAGCGTGACGCCATAGTCGTGCGAGAGCGTGGCGAGTTCCCTTCCGATGCGGATCAGCCGCGCGGCATCCGCTTCGGGATCACCGTTGAGCTTGAGCTTGAAATAGCGGGCGCCGGCATTTTCCTTGATGTCGGCGACACCACCCGTGCCCTCGACCTGATCGTCGAGACCGACAGTGTGCCTGATGGCGACGCGATCGAGCCGCCGCCGGCTTTCGAGAAAATGCGCAATGTCGTCGTCTTGCAGATCAGGCGATAAACCCGCGTCCATCCCCGCGATATTCCCGATCATGCCATCGAAGAAATTAACGCCGGCGCAGCGAAGCAGCGCATCAAGCATCGCCTTGTCGATTTCAGCCGGACCATAGGCGGCTGCAAGCGGCGGGATGTCTTCTCTCGCGCAAGCCTCGACCTGCGCCGCGATGCGTTTGGCATGATGCCCGAATGCCGTGTTGAAGCCTGAACCCGCCAGATAGAGATCGCGCGCGATCATCAGCGAGCGCCGCAACTCGGTAACGGTCTCTTCCGGCGCAAGGTGCGGCCGCTTGTCGAACCATTTCGGCACCAGCATTTCGGCGCTCGCGCCGACCGAAGTGCCCTTGCCTTCGACCTCGATCTCGACGCGCACGAACGCCTGCGGCGCGACATGGATGACCACGGCGCCAAAGCGGAACGGCCTGGTAAAACGAACCAGGCGTTCAAAGAAGGCGATGTTATGCATGGCGATACGTGGCGGCATGGTGTCCTGCCTCAGTCCAGCGCGCTTTGGGTGAAGAAATGCTTGCGGATGCGCTGCACCAGTTCGGTAAAGACCGGATCCGCCATGACGTCGAGCGAACGCGGCCGCGGCAGCGGCACGTCGTAGATCGCGGCGATCGCGCCGGGACGCTCGGTCATGACCAGGACGCGATCGGCGAGGAACACGGCTTCCGGAATCGAGTGCGTGATCAGCAGCACGGTCTTGCCGGTTTCGCGCTGATTACGCATCAGTTCGACGTTCATGCGCTCGCGCGTCATGGCATCGAGCGCGCCGAACGGCTCGTCCATCAGCATGATCTTGGGATCGTGCACCAGCGCCCGGCAGATCGACGCCCGCTGCTGCATGCCTCCGGACAATTGCCAGGGTAGTTTCTTTTCGAAGCCTTCGAGACCGACCAGCTTCAACAGCGCCTTCGCGCGCGGCAGATATTGATCGCGGGGCAGCCGCTTCATGTCGATCGGCAGCATCACGTTGGCGAGGATATTTCGCCATGGCAGCAGCAACGCATTCTGAAACACGATGCCGACATTGCCGTGCGGCTTGGTCACCTGCTCGCCCTCGACAAAAATCTCGCCGGTCGAGGGCGGCAGAAGCCCGGAAATCATTTTCAGCAGCGTGGACTTGCCGCAGCCGGACGGTCCGACCACGACAAAGAACTCGCCGGCGTTGATATGAAAGTCCAACGGACGCAATGATGGCACATCGCCATCGCGCGACCTGTAGGTTTTCGACACGCCGGAAAGCTGAATTCCCGTCGTGCCGTCAGCGGCGCGGTCAGACACGACGCGCAGATGCGCACCCGATAGGCCTACACCAGTTGTCTTGGTCGCTGGGTTCATTCACTAAACCTACTTCGGCAGATAATCGTTGGTGTAAAACGCCTTCGGATTGTCCTTGGCCTTGCCATCAAGGCCGCCATACCCAACCATCAGGTTGACGCTGTCGGTCATGTTCTGATCGGTCACCTGGAACGGCCGTTTGCCCTTGGTTTCCGGCGTGCGATAGAGCGGTATCGTCAGCTCAAAACCTTGCGTGAGCGTGTCGATCTTGCCGCCTTTCGGATTGGCGTCGAGGATCGACTGCGCGGCGGCTTTCGGATCCTTCTCGGCGGCCTCGACGGCCTTTGTCGTGGCCGACATGAAGCGCTTGACGAGATCGGCGTTGGCCTTGACGTAGTCGGTGTTGGCGATCAGGCCGGAAGAGACCATGTGGATGCCGTAGTCGGCGAACTTGATCGGATAGACGTCCTTGCCGGTGGCGTCCTTGATCTTCATCGACTGGTCCATGACGTATCCGAGCAGCAGATCCGCCTGTCCGTTGATCACGGCATTCAGCTTGGTCTGACCGTCGCCGGCCACCGTGGTGAAGTCGCTTTCCTTCAGGCCGGTCTTCTTCAGAAACAGCGGCCATATCTGCGTCATGGAATCCGCCGGCGTGATCGCGACGGTCTTGCCCTTGATATCCTCGGGCTTGCGGATGTTCTTGTCGGCGAAGCCCATCGCCGACATCGGGCTGGTCTGCAGCAGCACGCCGGTGGCGATGACAGGCGCGCCCTTCACGGTCGCGCGCATCATGGTGGGTACGTCGACATAACCGAAGTCGGCGGTCTTGGCCGCCACGGCCTGCGTGGTCGCCGCCGAGCCGCGGCCTTCCTGAATCTCGAGATCGATGTTTTCGGCGGCGTAGATGCCTTTCGCCTTGCCGTAATAGAACGGCGCATGCTCACCATAGACGTACCAGTTCAGCATCAGCACGACCTTATCCGCTGCCGCCGCGGGAGCCACCGCGAGTACCGTCCAGAGCAATATTGCCGAAAACGCCGTTACAAATCGCACCATCTCATCCTCCCATTGGTGTTTTACCGTGGGCCCTTGGCAGGCCGCTTGATTGTGTCTCGCCGCTCACGCGGCGAAAATAATGTCCTCGCGCTGGCTGACATGCCAGGGAATTACAAAGCGCTCGATCCGATCGACGATCCAGAACAGCACGACGCCGAGCAGCGCCAGGATCACCAGCGCCGCAAACATGGTCGGCAGGTCGAAGGTGCCGATCGAGCGCTGCAGCACATAACCGATGCCCGAATTGGAACCGACGAATTCGCCGACCACCGCACCGACTACGGCCAGCGTCACCGAGACTTTCAAGCCGGAAAAAATCGCCGGCATTGCGTGCGGCAGGTTGACCGCGCAAAACACCTGGAAGCGACTACCCTGCATCGCGCGCGCGAGATCGACCATGTCAGGATCGACCGATTTGAACCCCTGCACGGCGGACACCACCACCGGAAAAAATCCAAGCAGGAATGCCGAAATCACCTTCGGAATGATGCCGAAGCCGAACCAGACCACGAACAGCGGCGCGATCGCGACTTTCGGCACCGATTGCGAGAACACCAGCAGTGGATAGACGTAGCTTTCCACCGTCTTCGATCCCGCGATCAGCATCGCGACGGGAATGCCGAACACGGCCGACAACAGAAAGCCGCCCAATGTCGCATAGGTGGTAGGCCACGCCTGCCGCAACAGCTCCGGCCAATCCTGCCACAGCACCACAATGACATCACCGGGCGCCGGGACTTGATATGCCGGAATCCGGAACAGCCGGATGGCCAAATCCCAGGCGACCACGATGAAAATCAGGAACACAAACGGCCGGATCCACGCTGCATTGAGCGCTTTCGACACGCTTCCAGGGCCTTTCGGCTCGACCAATGTTCTCTCCCTCGATCGTTTGCTTTTCGGCCACAAATTAACTTGTTGGATAAATACTGTCTAGGGCCTTCCGAACACCAAATTGCCGCGACCGTCTTTCAACGCCGTCCAAGCAAGCGAACTCAAGCCGGGGATTTCTTCCCCTCTCCCCTTGTGGGGGTGGCGAAATCGAGCGAAGCGAGATTGAGCCGGGTGAGGGGGCGCGACGATACGCGGACTCAGTTCCCCTCACCCGCCTTCGCTTCGCCATAGCCGATGCAAAGCATCGGCGTTCTATCTAGTACGGCGGCCGAAGGCCGCCTGTGCACCCTCTCCCGCAAGGGGCGACGGGAAAGCGGGCGCTCGCCGGGACGACCCTGGGAAAGTTAGATCAGGCGGTATGGTGTGCCGGAGGACGCAGCCTCGGCGTTTTATTCTTGCCAAAGGCGGCGACGGATTTTCCGGTCAGAGCCGCCAGCACCAGCGCGACCATATGGCCAAGTCGCTCCTCCCTGGCTTCCTTCTTCAGGAGGTCGCGGCCGAAAATCACGCTTAGGGTCGCGCTGTTCGACAAATAGAAAAAGGATAGAGCCGCGATCGAAATATAGAGTTGTACCGGATCGACCGCGACCGGGAAGTCGCCGCTTTCCACGCCGCGCGTCACCACGGTGCGGATCATCTCGACGAACGGTGAATGCATCGATTTGACCTTGGTGGATCGCTTGAGATGGCGCGCCCGCGCCAGATTTTCGGTGTTCAGCAGCGCCAGGAATTCCGGGTTGCGGATGAAGTAATTCCAGGTGAAACCGATCAAGCGCTCGATTGCCTCGGGCGGATCGAGATGTTCCAGATCGAGCCCGCGTTCCTCGACCCGTATCTGCTCATAGGCGCCTTCGAGCACCGCGAGGTAGAGATCATCCTTCTTGCCGACGTGGTAATATAGCATGCGCTTGTTGGCACCGGCCTTGGCCGCAATCCGATCAACGCGCGCGCCGGCGAGGCCATGCGTGGCGAATTCCTGCTTGGCGGCCTCGAGAATGCGAATCCGCATGCCCTCGGGATCGCGCTGCCATTTCAAGATTCGCTTTGTCTTGGCCAAATCAGGAAGACCCCGTCACTCAGTGATACCCCGTAAAGCATCTTATCAGACACGGACGCAGGACATCGCGTGTAGCACGCGCGAGGTGGTTTGAGAATGAATCATGTCGCACAACCGTAGCATCACAGACGCCCACATGTTTATGATCCGAACATGAGGTTCTATTCGAGATTTATTCGCCCGCTCGCGTTCCAGCTCGATCCGGAGACCGCGCATCACCTCGCAATTGCGGCAGGTGCGCATCTCGGCTGGGCGGCCGGAGCGATGCGGACCGCGACGTGCATCGACGATGACAGGCTTGCAGCCGACGTGGCCGGCCTGCATTTCCCTAACCCGATCGGACTTGCCGCCGGCTTTGACAAAAGCGGTTCGGCGATTCGTGCGCTCGCCGGCCTCGGCTTCGGCTCTGTCGAGATCGGTTCGATCTCCATCGACCCATCCAGCGGCAATCCAAAGCCCCGGCTGTGGCGCCTGCCCGGTGATGAGGCCATCGTCGTGCATTACGGCCTGCCGAATGATGGCGCCGAGGCGATTGCGAAGCGCCTGGCGGGGACGCGCTTGCCGGTGCCGCTTGGCATCAATCTCGTGGTCACCAATCGCGGGCCGGGCGCGGCTACCCTGAATGCGGATCAGATCATCGGCGAATACGTCGCTGCGGCCAAGGCGATGGCGCCACATGCGGATTATTTGATGCTGAACCTGTCGTGCCCGAACACCGTGGACGGCCGCGATTTCTTCGCCGACGCCGCACATCTCGATGCTTGCCTCACGGCGCTTGGCCAAATGAAACCAGGGCTGCCGGTATTTCTGAAAGTGTCCCCACTCGGCGGCATTGAGGCGATCGAACGGGTGCTAGCCGCGGCCGATGGGCGCGATTTCATCTCCGGTTTCATGTTCAATCTGCCGTCGGTCAAGCCCCAGGGAATGCGCAGTCCTGCGCAAATGTGGCGCGAACTGCCGGGCGCGGTATCCGGTCTGCCAGCGGCGCCACTTGCCGACCTCTGCATCCGCGAGACCTTCCGGCGAATGGATCGCAAGCGTCACGTTCTGATCGGCGCCGGCGGTATTTCCACGGCTGAGGAAGCCTATGCCAAAATCCGTCTGGGCGCGTCGCTGGTGCAATTGCTCACCGCGCTGATCTATCAGGGACCTGGCGTCGTGCGCACGATCACAAAAGGCCTTGCGGCATTGCTGGCGCGAGATGGCGTGAAAAATGTCGCCGACATTGTTGGCGTGGATGCTTAGTGGCCCTCATGGTGAGGACCGCGACACTCGTTCAGGATACCACCCGCGCCGTGCGCTCCACCAGCAGCGTGGGAATGCCGCAGGTGCCGTTGCGCACCGTGAGTACCCGCGTCCCCGGCTTGCGGCCGGAGCGCACCTCGGACGCGTCGACTCCTGCCGACACGAGCCGCGCCCGCGTCGCATCAATGTCGGCGACACGCCAGCTCATGCCCCAGAGCTTGTCATGCGCCGCGTCATCGTCCTTGCCCGGCCGATGCACCACCTCGACAATGAGATCGCCGCAACGAAAGAACATCAGCCGGCCCCAGTCCGGATGCGAACGGTCGAGCGCCATATCGAGGCCAAGCCGTGCGCCGTAGAGCGCGGCTGCCCGTTCGGGATCACCGGTCGAGATCACCACATGGTCCATCGCGGTAATCGATGCCGGCGCGGTTCGGACCGAGAGCGGGCGCTCCTTTGCCAGTTCGAGGAAGAACAGCCGCACGCCGCGCGTGGCGTCGGTTGCCGCGCGAGTCCGCTTCCACGACAACGTGGCACCTGATGTCGCGTCACGGCTTTCGGCCTCGGCGACCGGTTCCGGTTTCAACGTGAGCCGATCCAGCCTGCGATGCATTTTCGCGATGTCACCGGTACGAAAACAGAGGCTCGCCAGCCCTTCGCCCTGCTCCGCAAGAACCGCACGGATTCGATCCGCGGTCGCGCTCTCGCCGTTGGGCGACATCAGCTCCAGTGTCATGTTGTCAAGCGTGAACAACACACGGTCGGCGCCGTCGCCGGTGTTTTGCCAGGCCGGCGTGCGTGCAAACAACGTCTGGTAGGCCATGGCACCGGCCTTGATGTCGCCGACCAGAACAACAACGTGATCGAGCCCGGTGATCACGGGAAAAGCCCCCGTGTGTTCTTCGCGGCGCGGACCTTTTCCACACCGATCGCCATCGCGGCGGTGCGGTGGGAAATATTGTCGGCTTTTGCGCGCATCACCATCTGGTCGAACGCGCGATCGAGGATGTGATATTCGCGCCGCATCACTTCCTCTTCTTCCCAGAACAATTGCTGCAAATCCTGCACCCATTCGAAATAGCTGACTACAACGCCGCCGGAGTTGCAGAGGATGTCCGGAATAAGAAAGACTTCATCCCGCCGCTTATCCAGCACCAGATCGGCGTCCGGCGTGGTCGGGCCGTTGGCGCCTTCCGCCAGCACCCGGCACTTCAGGTTTTCCGCAACACGCGCGTCGATCACACGCTCCATCGCCGCCGGCACCAGCACATCGCAGGGCAGCGTGAGAATTTGAGCGGGATCAAACTGCAACTGATTGGAAAACCCCGCAATGCTGCCATGCTCGCTCGCGTGCCGCATCAACGCCGGGATATCGAGACCGGTCGGATCGTGAAGCGCGCCGGTGTGATCGCTGACCGCGATCACCTTGAGGCCGAACTGATGCAATTCGAGCGCCGCATAGGAACCGACATTGCCGAAACCCTGGATCACGGCGGTGGCATTGCTCAGGACGATCGAAAGTTCTTTCATCACCCGCTTGGCGAGATACGCAACCCCGCGGCCGGTGGCTTCGCGCCGGCCAAGCGTGCCGCCGGAGGCGACCGGCTTGCCGGTGACGATCTCGGTCACGGTCTGCCCCTGATACATCGAATAGGTGTCCATGAACCAGGCCATCACCTGTTCATTGGTGCCCATGTCGGGGGCCATCACGTCGGTGTGCGGCCCGACGAACGGAATCATCTCCTGCATATAGCGCCGCGACAGCGCCTCCAACTCGCGCTTGGAGATGGTGGAGAGATCGACATTTACCCCGCCCTTGGCGCCGCCATAGGGCAAGCCGACCAGCGCGCATTTCCAACTCATCCAGATCGCGAGCGCTGCCACTTCGCCGATATCGACACTGGGAGAAAACCGTGTGCCGCCTTTGGTGGGACCGAGCGTGAGGTGATGCTGCACGCGATACCCCTCGAACACCGCAACCGAGCCGTCATCGCGATGGATCGGACAAGAGACCGTGATCGCCCGTTTCGGCAACAACAGACGGTCGCGTTCATCCATCGGGATCGACAGATGATTGGCGATGACCCCGAACTGGTTCACCGCCATGTCGAACACCGGACCGGAATAGACGGTCATCGCTCTCCCCCCTCTGATCTCGCTGTCAGGAACTCAGAACAGCGCAGGCCGTTAAATCCGCAGCACGCTGACGACGCCAGGAGACGGTCGTAGTCCCGCCATAGGGCTATCTCAAGCGAATAGAATGGCGGACTTGCGAATAATTTTAGCGAATGATCCGGCATAACCGGTGCTAATGTATGCCGCCGGCCGGGACCACCCCATCAGCCACGACGGAAAACGAATGCAGGCCCTCTTCATCGGACAAACCTATATCGACGTTACCTTCATTACCGACCACATGCCGACCGGCGACGAAAAACACGTCGCATCGGCCTATGCTGTCTCATTCGGCGGCAATGCAGTCACAGCGGCATTCTGCTGTGCCAAGCTCGGAATCGTGCCGGACCTGCTCGCGACCGTGGCCAATGACTGGCTCGGCCGGATGTTTCAGGACATGACGGCGAAATACGGCATCTCGGTGCATCCGAGGAAGGTCCAGACCTCGTCGCTGTCGTTCATCATGCCGAAGGACGGCAAGCGGGCGATCGTGCGCTGCCGCGACGACGAGCACATCCACCCGTTTCCGCTGCTGAACCTCGGCACTTGCCGCGCACTGCATGTCGACGGTCATCAGCCGGACGCCGCGATCCATTATGCGAAACTGTGCCGCGAGGCCGGCATCCTGACATCGCTCGATGGCGGTGGGCTGCGGACCAACACCCACGAACTGCTGGAATTCATCGACGTCGCCATCGTCGCCGAGCGGTTGTGCGAACAGATGGACCTCACGCCCGAAAAGATGCTGGATTATCTCAAGAGCCGAGGCTGCCGGGTCGGCGGCGTCACCATGGGAGAACGCGGCCTGCTCTGGTACGACGAGAGCGGCGCGATTCGCGCGCTTCCCGCACTTCAGATCCCGCGCGAACGCGTGCTCGATACCAACGGCGCCGGCGACGTGTTCCACGGCGCCTATATCTATTCCTACCTCAATAATCCCGGCAAAAGCTGGCACGACCATTTCGATTTCGCACGCGCGGCATCGACTTACAAAATCCAGCGTCTCGGCAACGAAGCCGGATTGCCGATGCTTGCCGACATCGAGGCCGTCAGGCAGGAGTTTCAGGTCGGGGCGTAAACATCTCCCCGGGTCGTCCCGGCGAGAAAAAGCAGCCTAACCCAGCGCGCCCTTCAAATCGAAGCTGGTATCCGCCGCCTGTTCCGGTTCGATCGACCGGTTCATGGCGAGGATGCGGCGACCAAACACGTGATCCCCGGCGCGGTTGATCGACTCGACTCCAACGAGTTGTCCGGATTTGTAGCAGAATGCCGAGAACGATCCCTCGCCACGATCGCCGCGCACCACGACGTGATCGTATCCCGTGGTCAGGCCTGCGATCTGAAGCTTGTCGGGGCCCTGATCGCTCCAGAACCATGGCAGGCCATCATAGGTTTTCGCATCGCCGGTCAGCCGCGCCGCAACACAGCGCGCGTGATCGGTGGCGTTCTGCACGGACTCCAGCCGCAGCGACGCGCCGAAGCGCGGACTTGCGAACAGCGCGCAGTCGCCGATCGCGGAGATGTCAGGATCCGACGTCAGCAATTGCTCGTTGACGATGATTCCGGCCGCGACCGGCAGGCCGGCTTCATCAGCCAGTTCGACATTGGGCAAGACACCGACGCCGACCACGACAAGATCGGCCGGCACGTGCCGTCCGTCGCTGAGGCTGACACCGGTCACCTTCGCTCCATCGCTTTCGATACTGGTGGCCTGCACGCCGAGATGAATGCGAATGCCCGCCGCGGTGTGCCTGTTTTGAAAAAATTCCGAGATTTCCGTGGTCACCGCCCGCGCCATGACGCGCGCGCCGAGTTCCAGCACATCCACCTCAAGACCCTTGGCTCGCGCGGTAGCGGCGAATTCCAGACCGATGAACCCTGCACCGATGACAACGACGCGTTGACCCGACGCGATCCGCTGCCGCAACGCCTCGCTTTCGTCCAGCGTTCGCAGGTAGCGCACGTCTTCGAGATTGGCGTTGGGGATATCGAGCAGGCGATTGCGCGCGCCGGTGGCCAGCACCAGTTGCCCGTAATCGAGCGACGCGCCCGATGCGAGCAGCAGCCGGCGCGTACCGCGATCGATGGAGACGACGCGGTCGGCGATCAGTTCGATATTCTGTTCGCGGTAAAACTTGTCCGGACGAAACATCAGGCTATCCGGACCGCCGCCGCCTTTCAGATAGGCCTTGGACAGAGGCGGCCGCTGATACGGCAGATGAGCCTCGTCGTTAACAAGGCCGATGCGTTCGCTATAGCCATGTTGCCGCAGCGATGCCGCGAGCTGGAAACCCGCATGGCCCGCGCCGACGATCAGAACTGGTCCCTGCGTCATCTGGTCAGGCCGGAACGATGCGAAGCGGCAGGGTATCGAGCCCGCGCAGCGTATTGTTCAGCCGCAGCGTGGGTTTGCCTGTCAGTTCGAACGACGCAACTCGCTTGGCGAGCGCGGCAAAAATCGCCTCGCTTTCGAGCCGCGCCACGGCCTGCCCGACGCAGCCATGAATGCCGGTACCGAAGGTCATATGCCCGGTCGCGCGGCGCCGGACATCGAACGTGTCAGGTTTATCCCAACGGCGCGGGTCGCGGTTGGCGGAGGCGAGAAACAGCAGCACCTTCTCGCCATCGCCTATCGCCACGCCGGAGACGTCAACCGCCTTGGTGGTGGTGCGGAAGAAGGTCTGCACCGGCGCTTCAAAGCGCAACACCTCTTCGAAGGCGCCGCGGATGAGGGCCGGGTTTTCACGAAGAGTGCGCCATTGCTCGGGGTAACTGACAAAGCAGTGCAGCGCATTACCGAGCCCGTAGACCGTGGTATCGATACCGGCCGAAAGAAACGAACGCACCAGCATGCCGGCTTCGTCCTCCGCCAACTCACCGGCATCGACGGCTTCAAAAATCTGCATGCCGAGCCCACCCGGCGCCAGCGCCGCGCGGCTGCATTTTGACATGATCCAGTCGCGGACCGGACCGGCGTTGGCCATCGCCTGATCAAACAGGTCGTTGCGCGGGCCGAACGAATTGAACACCATGCTGCCGTATGGCAGCAGGTTCTCACGGCCTTCTTCGGAAAGTCCTACCGCGTCCGGAAACACCTTCAGCGGATAGGCCTCCGCCAGGTCTTTGACGCCGTCGAATTCGCGCTGCTCGACCAGTCGCGCGACCAGCAATTCCGCCTCTCGTTCGAACGTTTCCCGCAAGATCTTGATGGCTGCCGGCGACAGGATGCGCGTCAGCACCGCGCGGGTGCGGGTATGCAACGGCGGATCGGCTTCCAGAATGATGCTGGGCGGACGCCACGGCGGTTCCTTCCGGAAGTCGCTCAAGCCGACGCCGGCCGACGAACAATAGGTCTGCCAATCGGTCAGCGCATCGCGGACCTCCTGATGCCGGGCCATTGTCCATATCCCGTATTGCTCGAGCCACACCACAGGCCCCGCCTCACGCAACGCCTCGTGATGCGGGTAGGGATCGCGCAGGAACCCGTGCGAAAACGGATCGATGGTGGAGACCGGACGGCTCAAGGTTGTTTGATCGCTCACGACGCCTACTCCCGTTGCCGGCTGTTGCAATGCGGTGATCCGCTCGGCCGCTTGTCCGCATTTTGCAGACTTCGCCGGGGATTGTCACCTCTTGCCTTCTGCTATTTAAATGCCCGCCAAGCTCCACGACACCGGGCCTTTTCCAGATGCCGACACCCGATCACGCCACCACCGCCCTTCCCGACGATCCGGCGCTGCTCCGGCTCGAGGGCCCGATCGCCACCATCACGCTCAACCGGCCGGCCAGCTTCAACTCGATCGATCTTTCGATCGCGAAGAAACTCGAGCAGCTCAGCGCGGAGGTCGAGGCGTCAGACGATATCCGTGTGCTCGTCATCGACGGCGAAGGCCGCGCGTTCTGTGGCGGCGGCGATCTGCAAACAATCGGCGCTGCCGCCGCCGCTGACAACATTGCCCCCGTGGTCGGAGAGCTGCTGCTGCATTACCACGCCTTCATCACGACGCTGCGGCGGATGCCGAAAATCGTGCTCGCCAGCGTGCACGGCTCGGCCGCCGGCGCCGGGCTCTCGCTCGCCTTCGTGGCGGACCTCTGCATATCAGCGGAAGACGCCCGCTTCACTCCGGCCTACGCCAAGCTCGGCGTATCGCCTGACGGCGGCGGCACTGTCGGCGTGGTCGCCAGCGTCGGCACGCGGCGCGCCATGCAGATCTATCTCGCCGAGGACAGCTTTTCGGCGGCCCAGGCTCATGCCTGGGGTCTGGTCGCCAAAATCGTCCCCGCGGTTGAACTGAAAGCGGCGACCCGCGAACTGGCGCATCGTCTGGCGCAAAACGCGCCGGCGGCGCTGGCGGCAACCAAAGCGCTGATCCACCGCGCGCCTGTGACGCCGATCGAAGCGCAGCTCGACGCCGAACGAGACGCCATCATCGACTGCATGCACACAGATGAATTCCGTGTCGCGGTGAAGAAGTTCACGAGCAAGGGGAAGTAGCGGGTAAGACAGTTGTCGTCCACGCGAACGCGGGGACGACGTTGGTTCTGTTGTAAGCAACGGATTCAATTCGGACAAATATATCCGGTCCCCGCCGGCGACTTGAAGCAGCCGACCGATTCCGGAATCATCTGCTTCGGCAGCCACAGCACCACCTTCGGGAAATAGATCGTGAAGCAGATCGTTACCAGGAACACCACATAGATCGGCAACGCCGCGCGCAGCGCCTTGCCGAAACTGACGCCGACGAATTTCGACGCCATCAGCAGCACCAGCCCGTAGGGCGGCGTGATCAATCCAAACGCCAGTGTCGCGATCAGCACCACACCCATATGCACGCCGTTGATGTCGCCTGCCTGCGTGAGCGCATTCACCAGCGGCATAAAGATGATGATGGTCGGCACCGGTTCGATGAAATCGCCGACGACGGTGAACAGCAGCACCAGCAACAGCATCATGTATTGCGGATTGTTGCCGGCAATCGAGGTAATCCAGTCGGCGATCACGATGGCGCCACGCAGATAGGCCAGCATCCAGCCGAAGGCATTGGCGGCGCCGATGGTGATCAGGGGCAGCGAGAAGATCAGCCCGGCCAGGCAGAAATCATAGGGAATTTTCCGCAAGTGCCCGCGGTTGAGCGCGGGGATCACCACCGCGATGATATAAACAACCGCGACGACCCCGGCCTCCGTCGGAGTGAACCAGCCGGTGAGAATGCCGCCGAGCAGGATCACGGGGATCATCAGCGGAAGCGCGGCATCGCCGGCTGCGAAAACCACCTGACGCATCGGCGCGCGCGGCTTGCGCATGCCGGAGGGCCCGAAGAAATAGCAATAGATCATCAGGCCGAAGCCGATCATCAAACCGGGCACCACACCCGCCATGAACAGCCCGGCGATCGAGACATTGCCGACCGCGCCATAGACCACGGCGGTGATGCTCGGCGGCACCAGCGCCGCGATGGTGGACGCGGACGCGATGATCGCCGCGATGAAGGCGGGGCTGTAGCCTTCGCGCTTCATCGGGCCGCCCAGCGCGCGGCTCATGACGGCGACGTCGGCGGTGGTCGACCCCGACATCTCCGAGAAGAACATGCTGAAGACGACCACGACCTGCGACAGCCCGCCCCTGATGTGCCCGACCAGCGACAATGACAGATTGGCGATCCGCACCACGACATTCGCCGAACTCATGAGCTCGCCGACCAGAAGGAAAAACGGGATCGCCAGCAGCGCTTCGGAATCGACGCCATCGAAGATTTTCTGGATAATGGCGGCGAGCGAAACGTCCGCCAGTATCGCGCCCACGAAGACACCCGCCATCAAGGAAAATGGCACGGGCACGCCGAGATAGCCGAAAAACAAAAAGCAGAACGACATCAGCGCCAGGATAACCGGCGCGCTCACGGTCGCGCCCTGGTCTGGACAGTGGTGCCAACGGGCGGAATCGGAAGGTCGTCGTCCGGCGGCTCGGGATGGTCAAATCCGTTGCGAAGGCCATTGACCAGTTGCTCGATCGTAAACAGCGCGACCAACACGCCGGAAAGGGGAATCACCGCATAGAGCGAAGCGATCGGCGTGCCTGACGGCAGCCGAAAGCTGCCGAAACCCCTGAGGTAGTTGAGATATCCGAACCAGATCAGACAGAACGCAACACCAAGGACGACAATCCGGATGATGACCTCGACGATCAGGCGCGGAGTACCGTGCAACGCGTCGGAAATCGCGGTCAGGTACAGATGATCGTTGCGGCGAGTAGCGACGGCTGCGCCGATGAAAATTGCATAGATGAACAGGGTGGAGGTGACCTCCTGCAACCAGAGCCAGGGATGGCCGATGGTGCGGGTGAGGATGTCGAACGCCACCGAGAGCGAAAATCCCAAACAGAGGATGCCACAGACGATCATCAGGACCAGTTCGAGCCGGTCGAGCGACCGCCATTTCAGATGATGCTGCCGTTGCAGGACCAGTTTGTCGGCGATGGGCATCAAGCTCTCCGTCATCCCGGATCAAACTTTGTCGTCGTCCCGATCTTGCGTCATGGCCGGGCAGAAGCGCGAAGCGCGTCTTCGCGCTAGATGTCCCGGCCATCAACGACTTTTTTGTGCAACTTGAAGGAAGACGTGGATGCCTGGCACAAGGCCGGGCATGACGATACGGTCATCTTCGCTGGCCTAGTTGATCGCCCGAATTAAATTCTTGATCTTCTCCGCGTGCGGACCGAGTTCCTTGGCGAGCTTGTCGAGATAGAGATCGGCGATTGCGGTGAAGCTCTTCTTGTCGACGTTATCGACGATCTTGACGCCGAACGATTTCAGCTTGGTGGCCGCCGTCATTTCCAGTTCGAATGCTTTCGCCGGCTCCTTGTTGCTGATCTCCGCGGCGGCTGTCATGACCCACTGCTTCTGTTCAGCCGAGAGGCTCTGCCATAGCTTGTCACTGACAAACACCAGCGCATTGTTGGCCTCATGCTCGGTGATCGATAACACCGGCGCGACCTCGTAATGCTTGTTAACGAGATAGACATTGATGCTGTTCTCGGCGACGTCGACCACGCCGGTCTGCAGCGAGGTGTAGACGCTGCCGAACGGCATATGCACGGTCTGCGCGCCGTAAGCCGGGAACATGGTGTCCTCGGTGGCGGTGGCCTGGACGCGGACCTTCAGTCCCTTGATGTCACCGGCGTTGTGGATTTCCTTCTTGCTGTACATATGCCGCACGCCCTGCGAGCCGGTCGCGATCACATGCAGGCCCTGCGTGGTCTCGTCGATCATGGTCTTGATCGCCTCGAACACCCCGGGATCGGCGAGCGCCTTGACCACATGGGCATCATCGCGGAACAGGAAATGCAGTGACATCACGCCGGCCTGCGGAGAGATTGTCGCCGTGTTGGCCGACGAAATAATCGCGAATTCGATGTCACCGGATTTCACCAGTTGCAACAGCTGCGGCTCCTGCCCGAGCTGCGCGCCGGGATACTGATCGATGATCATCGTACCCTTGCTCAATTCCTTGAGCTTGTCGGCGAACAAATCGCCGGCGACCGAATAGCCGGTGTTGCGGGGCTGGTCGTAGGCGAAGCGATAATGTTTGACTTCCTGCGCGCTGGCGCCAAAGGCAAACAGCATCGCTAGAGCGGCAATGACGCCGCCCATCCTCCTGGCCGGATTATGCATCGTTTCCCCCTGTTTTAATTTTGTTCGATCATCCCATCGGGGTCACGGGATTGTCAATCGAACAACGGGTGGTTGTCGCTACCCTTTTCCCTTGCCGCGCATGAAATCGAAATCGCAGCCTTCGTCGGCCTGCAAGATGGTCTCGTTGAACAGATGCGCATAACCGCGCTTCGCCCAGTCCGGGGTTGTCGCAGGCTTCAGCGCCGCGCGGCGCTTCTCGAACTCGGCGGCATCAACCAGCAGATCGATGCTTCGCTTGGCGACATCGAGCCGGATCATGTCGCCGTTCTTCACCAGCGCCAGCGGACCGCCCACCGCGGATTCCGGCGTGATGTGCAGCACGATGGTGCCGAACGCGGTGCCGCTCATCCGTGCGTCGGAAATCCGCACCATGTCCTTGACGCCGCCGCGCGCCAGCTTCATCGGGATCGGCAGATAGCCGGCTTCCGGCATGCCCGGCGCGCCCTTGGGTCCCGCGTTGCGCAGCACCAGCACGTCGTCGGCATTGACGTCGAGATGGGGATCGTCGACCCGCAGCGTCATGTCTTCCACGGATTCGAACACCACGGCACGGCCGGTGTGCTGCAGCAGTTTTGGGCTCGCCGCCGAATGCTTGATCACGGCGCCGCGCGGCGCAAGATTGCCATGCAGCACCGCCATCGCACCTTCCGGCTTGATCGGACTGGTACGTGGACGGATCGCATCCTGCCCCGGTACATCCTCAGCGCCGGCGACGACGTCGCGCAGCGTGGCGCCCGTGATGGTCCGGGCATCGAGGTCGATCAGGTCGCCGAGCTGCGCCATCAGTTTCGGCACGCCACCGGCATGATGGAAGTGCTCCATGTAGTGCTCGCCGGATGGCTTCAGATCGATCAGCACCGGCACTTCGCGGCCGAGCTTGTCGAAGGCCGCGAGATCAATGCGATGTTCGGTGCGGTTGGCGATCGCCGTCAAATGAATGAGGCCGTTGGTCGATCCACCGATCGCCTGCAATACCACCTGTGCGTTTCGGAACGCTGCCGGCGTCAGCAAATCACTCGGCCGCGGCCCTTTCGAAACCGCCATCGCCGCGGCAACCCTGCCGCTGGCTTCCGCGGAACGAAAGCGCTCGGCATGCGGCGCGGGAATCGTCGCGCTCATCGGCAGCGACAGGCCCAGCGCCTCGGTGATGCAGGCCATGGTAGAGGCAGTGCCCATCACCATGCAGGTACCCACGGAGGGCGCGAGACGGCCGTTGACCGCTTCGATTTCCACCTCGTCGATTTCACCGGCGCGGAATTTGCCCCACAGCCGCCGGCAATCGGTGCAGGCGCCCAGCACTTCGCCCTTGTGATGGCCGACCACCATCGGCCCTACCGGGATCACCACCGTCGGCAGATCGGCGCTGACCGCGGCCATGATTTGCGCCGGCAGGGTCTTGTCGCAGCCGCCGATGACCACGACCGAATCCATCGGCTGGGCGCGGATCATCTCCTCGGTATCCATCGCCATCAGATTGCGCAGATACATCGAGGTCGGATACGAAAAACTCTCCGCGATCGAGATCGTCGGAAACACCATCGGCATCGCTCCCGACAGCATGACGCCGCGCTTCACCGCTTCGATGATCTGCGGCACGTTGCCATGGCAGGGATTATAGTCGCTGTAGGTATTGGTGATGCCGACGATGGGACGATTCAACGCATCGTCCGAATAACCCATCGCCTTGATGAAGGCCTTGCGCAGGAACAGCGAGAATCCAGCGTCGCCATAACTCGTCAAACCCTTGCGCAGTCCGTCAGCCATCTCGTGTGTCCTTTAGAATCTGATCCATGAGCTGGATCGAAGTGCTAGTTCTTACCTCTCCCTTTGGGAGAGGTCGAATTTCGCGCGAAGCGAGAAATTCGGGTGAGGGGTTACAGCCTAACGAGAGGTCGTACCCCCTCACCCCAACCCTCGCCCATCGAAGTCGGATATATCCGACTTCGACAGATTTGGATGCCCAACTCGGGTGAACCCGAGTTGGGCAGGAGAGGGAGCGCGCCTTCGTTGTCGCAATGTAGGCGCATAACTTCAAGCTTGCGATCAATCTTGCGTCTATTTCCAGTCGATGATCCTGCTCCGATAGCCGTCGAACTCCATCCCGCAGAACGCGCCGCCCTGGTAGAAATCTCCGACCGGATCAGGCCCGATCCTGGCCTGCTCGGCCATGGCATGTTCGCGAAAATCTTCGGCGCGGCCGGTTGGGCGATAGCCCAGGTCGTAGGCGCGGTGATTATCCCACCACGAGCGCTCGTTATACGACGCGCCGTAGAAGATTTCGAAATGGATATCGGGATGATCGAGCCCGATCCGGCAGAGTTGCACCAGGTCTTCCGGCTTGAGCCAGATCGACAGCCGGCGATGGTCGAGCGGCTTGTCGCCGAAATTGCCGATCCGGATGCAGGTGACCGCAAGCCCGTGCTTGTCGGCATAGAGCGCGCCCACAGCCTCACCGAACACCTTGCTGACGCCGTAGCGGCTGTCCGGCCGAGCCGTCACGTCGGTTCCGATTCTGTGATGGCGCGGGTAGAAACCCACCGCATGGTTCGATGACGCGAATACGATGCGCTTGACGCCCTTCTTGCGCGCGGCCTCGAACAGATTGTAACAGCCGATGATGTTCGACTGCAGAATATTGTCCCACGGTCCTTCGACCGAAAAGCCGCCGAAATGCAGGATGCCGTCGATACCCTCGCAGATCGCCTCGACCTGTGCGAGATCGGACAGTTCGGCCGCCCTGAATTTCTCGTGAGCGCCGAGATCGGCGGGCGCCTTCAGGTCGCTCAACAGCAAATCCGGATAGATCGACGGCAACAGTTTTCGCAAACTTGTGCCAATTCCTCCCGATGCGCCGGTCATCAATATGCGTGGCATTTCATCCCTCATTCTTGCAGCCGATTTGCGGTCGTTGACCGACAATGATAGCAAACCAGAACGCGAGGAAACGCAACAACGAGAAACGCCAATGAATGATCATTCCGCACCTTCCGCCGGCTGGCGGCCCGCCACCCATTATCCCGATCCGGCGATTCACGCGCTGGATCCACGGTTTGAAAAATATTGGTTGAAATTATCGGCCGTGGAGCGGCTGACGACGGGCTTGCGCTGGGCCGAAGGTCCGGTGTGGTTCGGCGACGGACGCTACCTCCTGTGCAGCGATATTCCCAACAATCGCATCATCAAGTGGGAAGAGGAAACCGGAGCCGTCAGCATCTTCCGCAAGCCGTCGAATTTCGCCAACGGCCATACCCGCGACCGCCAGGGGCGCCTGATCACCTGCGAACACGGCGGACGCCGCGTGACCCGCACCGAATATGACGGTTCAATCACGGTGCTGATGGACTCCTTCGGCGGCAAGCGGCTGAACTCACCGAATGACGTGGTCGTGAAATCCGACGGCTCGATCTGGTTCACCGATCCGGTTTTTGGCCTGCTCGGCAATTACGAAGGCTACAAGGCCGAGCCCGAGCTCGACATGAATGTCTACCGGATCGATGGTGCAACCGGAAAAGCCACCATTGTCGCCGAAGGCGTACTCGGCCCGAACGGGCTGTGCTTTTCGCCCGATGAGAAAATCCTCTACGTAATTGAATCGCGCGGCGTCCCGACTCGCAAAATCCTCGCCTACGACGTCGCGGCCAGTGGGGACAAGGTTTCCAACAAGCGCGTGTTCGTCGATGCGGGTCCAGGCACGCCGGACGGCATGCGTGCCGACATCGACGGCAATCTGTGGTGCGGCTGGGGCATGGGCGATCCCGAACTCGACGGCGTAGTGGTCTATGCGCCCGATGGCGTTTTGATCGGGCGCATCGCCCTGCCCGAACGCTGCGCCAATTTGTGTTTCGGCGGATTGAAACGCAACCGGCTGTTCATGGCCTCGAGCCAGTCGATCTACGCGCTGTATGTGAACACCCAGGGTGCGCTGGGGGGATAGGGCGATCCCTATCCACGAGTCGTCCCTGCGAACGCAGGGACCCATACGCCGTGCCGTCTCGTTTTCAGCGCTGTGGCAAATGCCTTGTGCAGCATAAATGAATGCCAGGGGTGATGGGTCCCCGCGTGCGCGGGGACGACGCTGAGTTTGTTTTGTGTTCTGTAAAACGCAAAGCGCCGGAGCGGAATATCCGCTCCGGCGCCGCAATCGTCGTAAAGCTTACGCTGCGTTGAAGCCGGCGATGGCCTTGACCTCGAGATATTCTTCCAGGCCGTATTTGCCCCATTCGCGGCCGTTGCCGGACTGCTTGTAACCGCCGAACGGCGCGGTGCGGTCGTTCGGCACGCCCTGCAGGTTGACGTTGCCGGCGCGGATCCTGCGGCCGACCTTGCGGGCGGTCTCGACGGTATCGGCGGAGACATAACCCGCCAGACCATAGGGCGTGTCGTTGGCGATCCGCACTGCGTCTTCTTCGTTCTTGGCACCCATGATCGCGAGCACCGGCCCGAAGATTTCCTCGCGCGCGATGGTCATGTTCTCGGTCACATCAGCGAAGATCGTCGGGCGAACATAGAAGCCCTTGTTGACGCCTTCCGGCAGGCCGGGGCCACCGGCCACCAGGGTGGCGCCTTCCTCGATGCCCTTCTGGATCAGGCCCTGTATCTTGTCCCACTGGCCGCGGTTCACGACCGGACCGATGGTGGTGCCCTCAGCGCGGGGATCGCCGGCCTTGGTCTTGTCGGCCACGCCCTTGGCGATGGCGGCGACTTCCTTCATCTTCGACAGCGGCACGATCATCCGCGACGGCGCGTTGCACGACTGCCCGGAATTGTTGAACATGTGCATCACGCCACCGGTGACGGCCTTGGTGAGGTCGGCGCCTTCGAGGATCACGTTCGGCGATTTGCCGCCCAGTTCCTGACTGACGCGCTTGACGGTCGGCGCGGCGCGCTTGGCGACATCGACGCCGGCGCGAGTCGAGCCGGTGAACGAGATCATATCGATATCAGGATGTTCGCTCATGGCGGCGCCGACTTCAGGGCCGAGGCCGTTGATGAGGTTGAACACGCCCTTCGGCACGCCGGCTTCATTCAGGATTTCCGCGAAAATCAGCGCCGATGACGGCGTGAATTCCGACGGCTTCAGGATCATGGTGCAGCCGGCGGCAAGCGCAGGCGCGACCTTGCACGCGATCTGGTTCAGCGGCCAATTCCACGGCGTGATCATGCCGATGACGCCGACGGGCTCGCGCACCACCACGGCGGAGCCGACCGTCTCTTCGAAGTGATAGTTCTTCAGAACCTCCAGCGTGGAGGCGATGTGGCCCAAACCCGCTCCGGCCTGCAACTTCTCTGCCATCGGCAGCGGTGCGCCCATCTCGTCGGACACGGCGGCGCCGATATCCTTCATGCGGCCCTTGTAGACCTCGATGATCCGCGAGAGCAGCGCGATGCGCTCTTCCCGGCTGGTCACGGAGAAGGTCTCGAACGCGCGCCTGGCGGCGGCCACGGCCTTGTCGACATCGGCCTTGGAGCCGAGCGCAACCTCATACATCGCTTCTTCGGTCGCCGGGTTGACGACGGGCGTGGACTTCTTGACGACGGGATCGACCCAGGCGCCATCGATGTAGAATTGCATGCGATTGACCATCGTAAACCTCTTGATTTCGCGGACAAATGGAAGGGGAACGGAGCGTTCGGCAAGCATCCTTGCACGAAAGGCCAGAAAAATGAACCCGCCATATGCGGGGCGCTGCACTGCAGCGGATGCTGGATATAAGATTAACGGTATGAAGGTGGCAAGACGCTCCACCGCATTTCAATCTGTCGTCTCGGCGTGCGCCGGGGCGACAGGCAATATCACACCGCCATTTTGCGGTGCCGCACCGGCGCGCCGGCGGTGAGGCTTTCGGCCGCATCGATGATGGCGTTGGCATCCAGGCCGTGGTGGCGATAGAGGTCGTCGATCGTCCCGGTCTGGCCAAAATGCTCGACGCCGAGCGCTTCGACCCTGTGGCCGTGCACGCTGCCGAGCCAGCCCAGTGCGGCAGGATGACCGTCGATCGCGGTGACGATGCCGCAATCGCGCGGCAACGGCGCCAGCAATTTCTCGATATGGCTGAGATGCTGCAGTCCGCGCCGGTCGCGGCGCAGCTTCCGCGCCGCGGTCCAGCCGGCATGCAGCCGGTCCGCCGATGTGATCGCCAGCAGGCCGATATCCCGGCGGCTTTCGCCGATCAGCCCGATCGCCTCGATCGCCTCCGGCGCAACTGCGCCGGTATAGGCGATCACCGTTTCCGCATTCGGTCCCGGTCTGCGCAGCCAATAGGCCCCATCGGTAATTCCCTTTTGTAACTCAGGCGTCATGATCCGCTGCGGCTGCTCGAGCGTGCGGGTCGAAAGCCTCAAATAGACCGATCCGCCCTCGCTTCCCTCTTGCTGCATATGCTGGAATCCCCAGCCCATGATGACCGCAAGTTCGTCGACAAAGGCCGGCTCGAACGACGCCAGGCCATCCTGCGCCATGCCGATCAAAGGCGTCGCGATCGATTGATGCGCGCCGCCCTCCGGCGCCAGCGTAATGCCCGACGGCGTCGCCGCCACCATGAAGCGTGCGTCCTGATAGCAGGCGTAGTTCAGGGCATCGAGACCGCGCTCGATAAAGGGATCATACAGGGTTGCGATCGGCAGCAGCCGTTCGCCGTTGATCGTGTGCGACAACCCCAGCGCCGACATCAGGATAAACAGGTTCATCTCGGCGATGCCGAGTTCGATGTGCTGCCCCTTGGGGGAAAAATCCCAGTTGAAGGTCGAGGGAATCTTCTCGCTTCGGAACAGGTCGGCCTTTTCGGCGCGCGCGAACAGCCCGCGCCGGTTGACCCAGGCGCCGAGATTGGTCGACACCGTGACATCGGGCGACGCGGTAACGATGCGCGAGGCCAGTTCGGTGTCGCCGCGCGCGAGTTCGTTGAGAACGAGGCCGAAACCTTGTTGGGTCGACATATGCGGCGACGGCTTGAACGCAAGCTGCTGCGGCACGTCAAGAACCGGCGCAGTCAGGCGGCGACGGCCATCGCGATTGAACGGTGCGTCCGCGAGAAACACCTCCAGCGCCGCCGGCTCCTGGGAGAGCCCTTCGAATTTCTCCCATTCATGCCCCGGCCGGATGTTCTGGGCGCTGCGCCATTTCTCCATCTGGGTGACGGTCATCAATCCCGCATGGTTATCCTTGTGCCCCTGGAACGGCAGGCCGACGCCCTTGATGGTGTAGGCGATGAAGCAAACGGGCCGATCGTGATCGATGGCCTCGAACGCCTCGATCATGCTGGCCATGTCGTGCCCGCCGAGATTGGACATCAGCTCCAGCAATTCGTCGTCGTTGCGCTTGTCGATCAGTTGCGACACCGCGCCCTGGTCGCCGATCTCGTCCGTGAGGTGCTTGCGGAACGCCGCTCCGCCCTGAAAACACAACGCCGCATACATCTGGTTTGGGCAGGCGTCGATCCAGCGCTTCAGCGCCTCGCCACCGGGCTCGGCAAACGCCGCGCGCATCAGCCGGCCGTATTTCACGATCACCACGTCCCAGCCGAAATTGCGGAACATGGATTCGAATTTTTCCCACAGCCCTTCGCGCACCACGGCATCCAGGCTCTGGCGGTTATAATCGACCACCCACCAGGTGTTGCGCAGCCCGTGCTTCCAGCCTTCCAGCAGCGCCTCGAAGATATTGCCTTCGTCCATCTCGGCGTCGCCGACCAGCGCGATCATCCGGCCCTCGGGCCGATCCTTCATCCAGCCGTGCGCCTTGACGTAATCCTGCACCAGCGAGGCAAACAGCGTCTGCGCGACGCCCAGACCGACCGACCCCGTGGAAAAATCGACATCGTCGGTGTCCTTGGTGCGCGACGGATAGGACTGCGCGCCTTTAAAGCCGCGGAAGTTCTCCAGCTTCTCGCGGGTCTGGTGCCCGAACAAATACTGGATGGCGTGAAACACCGGGCTGGCATGCGGCTTCACCGCGACGCGGTCCTGCGGCCTCAGCACCGAGAAATACAGCGCCGACATGATGGTGACGAGCGATGCCGACGACGCCTGATGGCCGCCGACCTTCAAACCATCGACATTGGGCCGGATGTGATTGGCGTGATGGATGGTCCACGACGACAGCCACAGGACTTTGCGTGCCAGCGCGGACAGCAGTTCCAGGCGTGCGGTCTCGATCGGCATGGCGGTACTCCCCGACACAATGATTGGCCTTCGATTTTAGCCGGCCACCCGCCGCCAGAAATCTCAAATTCTCGCGACATACACCCGATAATTGGTATAAATTCCCACTCCGAGGCCCATTACCAAGAGTTTATACCAATGCAAACGCTCGATGCCATCGACCGCAGGATTCTCAGCCTGCTGCAATCCGACAGCCGGACCACCATGCAGGAACTCGCCGACAAGGTCGGCCTGTCGGTCTCGCCGTGCCATCGCCGCGTCAAGCTTTTGGAAGAGCGCGGCGTGATCACGCGTTATATCGCGACCGTCGACCAGAAATCGCTTGGCTTGCATGTCAGCGTGTTCATCTCGATCAAGCTTGCGCGGCAGAAAGAGGAAGACCTCAATCGTTTCGCCAAGGCGATATCGAAATGGGACGAGGTGCTGGAGTGCTATCTGATGACCGGCAATCGCGACTACCTCTTGCGCGTCGTCGCCGCCGATCTGTCGTCCTACGAAGCGTTTTTGAAGAACAAGCTGACACGGCTCGATGGCATCGCCTCGATCGAGTCGAGCTTTGCGCTGAGCCAGGTCAAATATTCGATCGCGCTGCCGGTGTGAGGCGGATCAGGGATTGGGCGACGGCTCGGCCAGCACCAGAGCCTGCAACCGCCTGCTACGCTCGCGGTGCGCGGTATACAGACCGCTGGCGACGATGAATACGGCGCCGGTTATGGTCCAGACATCCGGCACTTCGCCGAAGACGATGAAGCCGAGGATGCTGACCCACAGCAACTGGGTATACGAAAACGGCGCGAGCACGGAGGCGTCGGCATAACGAAAGGCAAGCACGACGATCCACTGCCCGGCCGTCGATGCCACGCCGACGACAACTCCAAAGAAAATATCGTGCCAGCTCGGCTGGACCCAGACGAACGGCACCAGCGCAGACAGAATACCAAGGCCCACGATCGACGCATACGTCATCGTGGTGGTGGCGTGTTCGGTGCCGCTCATCATCCGCGTCATGATCAAGGTGCAAGCCCAGGCCAACGCCGACACGATCGGGAAAAACGCGGCAGGGTGAAATGCACTGGAGCCCGGCCGCAGCACGATCAGCACGCCGATCAATCCAACCGCAGTCGCCAACCAGCGGCGCAGACCGACGCTCTCGCCGAGAAACACGATCGACAGCGCCGTAACGAACAATGGTGAGACGAAGCTGGTGGCGGATGCTTCCGCCATGGGAAGAAACCGCAGGCCGGAAATAAAAAACAGCGACGACCCAAGCAGCGCAATGCCTCGTACGATTTGCAGGCCAGGCCGTTTGGTTTGCAGGGCATAAAGCGGCGACCCCGGCAGCATCGCCGGAAACATCACCAGCGCGAACACCAGAAATCGAATCCAGGCGATCTCGATCGAAGGCAGCGTCGTCGATAGATATTTCGAAGTGACGTCCGAGGTCCCGAGGAACACGGTCGACGCGAGGATCAGCGCAATGCCGCGGAATGGCCGATCGGCACGTGCAGGCGCGGTACGTGCAGCTGGCTTCTTCTCAGGCAAGGGCAATGCAGTACTGTCCAGCCTGGCGGTTGCGGCGGGTGACGGGGTCACGGTTGAACTCGGGCGCGGAATTATCGAATCGGGCGAGCGCCCAAAAAAACGATAAACGCCTGACACCGACAAGGGCTGAAAACAGGAGGCCGATATGCGCGATTGGGCGCGGCGGCTCGCCGCAGCGGTCGAGACACACCTGTTGTTAAGAACCAAGCCCGCTACAGCATCGGCAGACCACGCGGCTTCGGCCCACGCGGAAATGCCTCGTCTAGCGCGGCTATCTCGTTTTCGCTCAGCGTCAATTCTCCGGCCGCAGCGTTGTCGGCGGCGTGCTCCGAAGCCGATGCTTTTGGAATCGCGAACACCGAGGGATCGCGCGTCAGAAAACTCAGGGCGACCTGGCGCGGCGATGCGCCATGTGCTTCAGCAATTGCCTGCAGTACTTCGCCCGCCTTGCTGTGCGAGTCCGGGAAATCATTGTGACCGAACGGCGAGTAGGCAACCACCGCGGCCCCGTGCTGCTTGCACCACGGAATCACCGCATGTTCGATAGCGCGTTCCTGCAGATGATAGAGCACCTGGTTGCAGGCGATCTTTCCTTTGCCGGCGACCGCAAGCAGCTCGTTGAGATCGTCGGTGTCGAAATTGCTGACGCCCCAGCTGCGGATTTTCCCTGCGCTGACCAGTTGCTCGAACGCAGCGACGGTTTCCTGAAGCGGATAGGACCCACGCCAGTGCAGCAGGTAACAATCGAGCCGGTCGGTTTTCAGCCGCGCCAGCGAGCGCTCGCACGCCGTGACGGTGCCGCGCCGCGACGCGTTGCTCGGCAAAACTTTCGAGACCAGGAAGATATCGTCGCGCCGTCCGGCGATGGCGTCGGCAACCACCAGCTCGGCATCGCCATACATCTCGGCGGTGTCGATATGGGTCATGCCGAGATCGATGCCGCGGCGCAAAGCGGCCACCGAGCTCCTGCGATCGCCACGGTCGATATACCAGGTGCCCTGCCCGATCACGGGCACCTCCGGACTATTGCTGCCGAATTGCCGGAACCTCATCTGCTATCTCAGCTCGCTGATATCCGCGACCAGAACTGTGCCGGTCACCGATTCCGTCACGTAGAGGCGGTCGCTGTTCTTGCCGCCGATTGCGACATTCGTGCAGCTTTGGCCCGCGCAGGATTTGACGCGCGCGATCAGCTCGCCATTGGGTGCAAACACAAACACATGCCCAAGCGATGCGTGCGCCACGAACAGACGCCCCGCTTCGTCCATCGTCATGCCGTCGGGGCCGCTGGGACCGAACATCGAGCAGAAGCGGCCGACCTTCGAGACACTGCCATCTTTCATGAAGGGCATTCGCCACACCGCATTGTCGCGCGTCATCGCCACAAATAGCACAGCTTCCGCGGCATCAAGCACCAGGCCGTTGGGGCTGACGCCGGTGTCGATCAGGCAGTCGAGCCGTCCGTCCGTCGCCAGCCGATAAACCCGCCCGCTGGGGTCGTGGAGACCGGTCTGCCCCTGATCGGTGAAATAGATGTCGCCATTGGAAGCGATGTGCAGATCATTGCACCCCTTGAACGATTCCGAATTGCGCGATGTCAATATCGGCTGCATCCGTCCCGCTCTGGTGTCGAGTTCCATGATGCCGTGCCTATAGTCGGCAACCAGAATGCGCCTGTCGCGGCTGATCTTGAGACCGTTCGGCCATCCCTCATATTCGACAACGAGCGACCATTGGCCGTCAGGCGCGATCTTGAAGATACGTCCGAACGGGATATCGACGATGTAGAGATTGCCGTCGGCGTCGAACGACGGGCCTTCGATGAAGCAGTCGGTCGGCTGGCCCGGCCGGTTGGCGTCGGCCCAGTCCGTGCGCACGCCCTTGCGCCTGAACCGATCGGGCATCGCCGAGAATACTTCCGTGCCGATCAGCCGCGGCAGTCCGTCCAGGTACATCATCGTGTCGTTCACCCGTCATTTCAGATCGGGTGCACCATAGATGACATCGTCCGCCGTCATCAAGGACGCGGAAATATTCAGTTGGCCACGGCCGCCAATTGACGTCGTTCGGCCCCAGCGGCAGCATCGTTGGTCTGCGCGATCAGCCGCTTCAGTTCCGGAATGCACGAGCCGCAATTGGTACCTGCCTTCAACTTGATCCCGATTTCGGCGGCTGAGTTCGCTCCCGCCGCGATGGCGTCGCAGATCGTGGTGCGGCCGACACCGAAACAGGCGCAGACGATGGGGCCGGCGCTGGCCAACCCATCCATCGATTTGCCCGACAGCAACATCCGGCGCTGATCGTCGCTGAGCATGCCCGCAGCGAACAGGTTCTTGATCACGCCCCAATCACCTGCATCCCGCGCCGGACCGACGAACAGGCATGTTTCGATGCGGTCTCCGGCAAACGATGCCGCGCGATAGACGCCGCCGCCGAAGTCCTTGTATTCGGCGAGATCACTACCGGCGATGGACCGCAGCCAGGATTGCCATCTTGCCAAATCGGCGTTGTCGGCGAGCAGATAGCCGTAACCACCGGTAACCGTCACGCGCGCCCACCAGATATTCGGCGGCAATTCCAGTTTCGCCCGAGACAGGACAAAACCGCGAAAGACATATTCGTAAGGCGCAATCGATGCCGGCGTCGCCTTGTTCTCGGGCTGGCCGGAATACGGATCGGTGAATGGCGCCACCAGCGCGCCGACGCGCGCGCCCGATGCGGTTTCTTCGCTCCAGTGTATCGGCGCGAACAGCATGCCGCGCTGCTGCCGCTCACTGACGACGACTTTGAGAATGCATTGTCCGTAGTCGGTGACGACGCGGGCAAACCCGCCATCGGCGACGCCGGACTTCGCGGCATCGCCGGGATGAATCTCGACGAACGGCTCCGGCAGATGCTGGCCCAGCCGCGGGCTGCTGCCGGTGCGGGTCATGGTGTGCCATTGATCCCGGATGCGGCCGGTGTTGAGCCGCAGCGGCCGCCCGGCCGTCGTCTCGGTTCGCAGCGTGGGAATTTCCGGCGCGATGAAGCGCGCCTTATGGTCGTTGGCATAAAATCCGCCGTCGGCGAAAAATCGCTGCTGCGGCTGGACGTCGTCCGGGCGTATCGGCCACTGCACCGGCGCCATCTCATCGAAGGCCTCATCCGACAGGGACTGCAGCGCACCGATATCGAAATCTCGGCTGCCGCCATTTTCGAATGCCGACAGGCCGGCATGTTCGCGGAACACATCTGCCGCCGATTTGTAATCGAAGGCCGCGCCGAAGCCGAGCCGTTTGGCGACTTCGCCGACGATCCACCAATCCGGCTTGGTTTCGCCGGGCGGGGTCAAAAACGCGCGCTGCCGCGAGATGCGCCGTTCCGAATTGGTCACCGTGCCGGATTTCTCACCCCAGGCCTGCGCCGGCAACAGCACGTGCGCGCCCGACTTGACGGTATCGTTGGAGCGCACATTCTCCGAGACCACGAACAACTCGAGTTTCCTGAGCGCGGCCCGTGCAACGTCGGCGTCCGGCAGCGACACCGCTGGGTTGGTGCCCATCACCCACAGCGCCTTGATCTCACCGCGCGCGATCGCCTCGAACATCTGGACCGCTTTCAGCCCCTCATGCGTGGCGATCCGCGGCGCCTTCCAGAACCGGCGCACGCGGTCGATATCCGGCGGCGTGAAACCCATATGGGCGGCGAGCTGATTGGCGAGCCCGCCGACTTCGCGCCCACCCATCGCATTGGGCTGCCCGGTCAAGGAGAACGGCGACGCGCCTGGTTTGCCGATGCGGCCGGTCGCGAGGTGGCAATTGATGATGGCATTGACCTTGTCGGTGCCCTGCGCCGACTGGTTGACGCCTTGCGAGTACAGCGTGACCACGCGCGGCGTATCCCCGAACATCTGGAAGAACGCTGCGACATCGAGCTCGGAGAGGCCCGTCGCCAATGCGGTCGCAGCGATACCGCCGGCGATGCTCCGCGCCCGCGCCAATGCGTCTTCAAAGCCCGAGGTATGGCGTTCGATGTACTCAGGATCGAGCGCGCCGTTGTCGGCGAGATGCACCAGCAATCCGGAGAACAGCGCGGTGTCGGTGCCGGGTTTCAACCCCAGGAACAGATCGGCGCCTTCAGCGGTATCGGTCCGGCGCGGGTCGATCACGACAATGCGCGCGCCGCGCTGCTGTTTGTTGGCGAGCATGCGCTGGAACAGAACCGGATGGCACCACGCCGCGTTGGAACCCGTCAGCACCAGCAGGTCGGCTTCGTCGAGATCCTCATAGCAGCCGGGCACGGTGTCGGCGCCGAATGCGCGGCGGTGGCCCGCGACCGACGACGACATGCAGAGCCGCGAATTGGTATCGACATTGGCGCTGCCGACGAATCCCTTCATCAGCTTGTTGGCGACGTAATAATCCTCGGTCAGCAGTTGCCCGGAGAGATAAAACGCAACCGCGCCCGGGCCGTCACGCGCAATGATGTGCTTGAAGCGATGCGCGACATGGTCGAGCGCGTCGGTCCAGGCCACTCGTTCCATGGTGCCCTTGCTGCAGCGGATCATCGGATGGAGCAAACGGTCCTCAAGGCCGAGCGTTTCGCCGAGCGCCGAGCCCTTCGAGCAAAGCCGACCGAGATTGGCGGGATGCTCGGGATCGCCTGATATCGCAGCACCGCCGCTGTCGTCTGCTGTCGCCAGCACGCCGCAGCCGACGCCGCAATACGGACAGGTCGTGCGCGTGGCGCGCAAGCCGGAGTCGATAGCGGTCATGTGAATAACCGGGTCATCAGGTCACGCCGCCTCCGAGCGAATGGCGAGCGAGCGGCCGAACATCATGTCGCTGCGAATGCTTGCGATAGGCTCCCGGCTGCGGATCAATTCGAGATACCACAGCGCATCCCCGGTATCGCCGACCAGAACCGCTCCGGTCAGCCGACCATTCGATATCACCAGCTTCTTATAGGTGCCGTGCCTGATATCGCTGAGCACGATAGCTTCGCTTCCATCCGTGCCCATGAAATCGCCCGCGGAAAACACGCTGACGCCGGAAACCTTCAGATTGGTCGCAACCACACTGCCGTGATAGGTAACGGCTCCGCCCGCGAGATGCTGCGCCAGGACACGCGCCTGTTCGTAAGCCGGTTCGACCAGGCCGTAACAGATACCGCGATGCTCGGCGCATTCGCCGAGCGCGAAGATATCCGGCGCGCCGGTTTGCAGATGATCGTCAACCACGATGCCGCGATTGACGGAAATGCCGGCCTCCCTGGCCAGCGCGATGTTCGGCCGGATGCCCGCCGCGAAAATCACAGCTTCGGCATCGATCCGGCGTCCGTCCGTCAATTCGACGCCTTCGACGCGCGTCTCACCCTCCAGACGCGCCGTGTTGGCATTCAGAAGAATCTTGATGCCCTTGCGTTCGACGAGAGATTTCAGCAGTTCCGCGGCCGGTGCATCGAGCTGCCGTTCCATCAGCCGGTCCATCAGATGAATTAGCGTCACCGGCGCGCCAGCCTTGGCGAGACCATAGGCAGCCTCGAGTCCCAGCAATCCGCCTCCGACCACCACGACGCGTTTCTTCTGGGCCGCAAGCGTCAGCAGCAGATCGACGTCCCGGCTATCGCGAAAAGTGTGCACGCCGGCGAGATCGGCGCCGGGCACATTCAGCCGCAGCGGCGTCGAACCGGTAGCAAGGACCAGCCTTGAAAACGTGATGCTTTGTTCATTCGCGATCTTGAGCTCGCGACGGCCGACATCGATCTCGGTGGCGACGCAGCCATATTTCAAGGTGACGCCGCGGTCGCGCCACCACGCAGCCGGCTTGAGTTCGATGTCATGCGATGCCGTCTCGCCCGCCAGTACCGACGACAGCAGCACGCGATTATAGGCAAGCCGCGGCTCGTCGCCGATGACAGCGATGGCATATCGGCCGAGTGCGGCTTTCGCCAGTTCATCGATCAAACGCGCGGCGGCCATTCCATTGCCGACAACAACCAGCGGTTCGCTCACGACGATGTCCTTACTCGGCGGCTTGAGCGCTACCGTATGCTTCAGAAATCATGAAGCCCGAAAGCGTCCCGTAGGCTGCGGTCCAGGCCTCCGCGACTTCGGGCGTCCACCCGTCTCCAAGTCCCTTTTCCAGCGTCCACAGCAACGCGCCGCCGACGACGGGATAGTGCTCCGCCTTCGCGCCGTAGCTGACATGGCGCTTTGCCAAGGCACTCGCGGCGGGCAGTACGGATTCAAGATTGGAAAGTCCGTTCACCACTACCGCCAGCGTCGCCATCAATTTCTTGCGCTGCTCCTTCATGTCGAGGGGAAACATCGGCTTCACCGATGGTGCCACCTCAAACAGACGGTCGTAAAATATCACCGCCGCGGCTTCCGAGATCGGCGCGACCTTGGCGAAGCTCTGCTGTACGAGTGTGACTTGGTCGGGTGTCATCATCAGCTCCTTTGTTTTCGTGATGCGCGGGGCTTGGCCCGCGCATCCGTTCCGAAAATTTCCCGCGCTTCGATGGTTTGCCGGGATTACACCCGCGCCTCGGCAAGGCTTGTCGCGCCCGACGCCACCGGGCTCTTGCGCAGGTAGAACCACCATGTGAGCGCCAGGCAGACTGCGTAGAACGCCAGATAGATTTCCAGCGCTAGCTGCGGACCGCCGGTGATGGCGATCGATTTACCGAAGCCGCTCGGGATCAAGTAGCCGCCGCAGGCCCCGACCGCGCCGATGAAACCGAGTGCAGCACCGCTCTCGATGCTGGCGGTTTTCAAGGCGAGCGCCCGGCCGGCTTCGCCCGTGCCCTTGGCCTTTCGCAGATTTTCCTCGCGGAAGATCGACGGAATCATCCGGTAGGTCGATCCGTTGCCGATGCCGGTCGTGACGAAAAGGATGAGGAACATCACCAGGAAGCCGGTGAAGTCTTTGACGCCGACGAAGTACAGGACACCGATCGTCGCAGCGCCCATCGCGATGAAATTCCAGAACGTCACGATCGCGCCGCCGACCTTGTCGGCAATCAAGCCGCCAAGCGGACGCGACAGCGAGCCGACGAGCGGTCCGAGGAACGCGACGGCCACCGTGACCGCCGGAAATTGCGTCTTGATCAGCAGCGGAAACGCGGCCGAGTAACCGATGAAGGAGCCGAACGTCCCGATGTAGATGAAGGACATGATCCAGGTATGCTTGCGCCCGACGATGGCGACCTGGTCCTTGAACGAGGACTTGGCCGAGGTGAGATTGTTCATGAAGAAGATCGCGCCGAACACCGCGACGACCAACGGCAGCATCCACATCAGTCCGGCGTTCTGGAGGTAGACGCCCGCAACCGGCGTGGCCTGGTAGAGGTTGATAAGGCCGACCCCCATCAAAATTGGCGTCAGCAATTGGACGCTGCTGACGCCGATATTTCCGCCAGCCGCGTTCAGGCCGAGCGCCCAGCCCTTCATGCGGTCGGGATAGAAGAAAGAGATATTGGCCATGCTCGAGGCAAAGTTGCCGCCGCCGAGACCTGCCGTGGAGGCAACCAGCAGCATCAGCCAGAACGGGGTTTCGGGCTGGCTCACGAAATAGGCGAGCCCGAGCGTCGGGATGAACAGCACGGAGGCGCTGAAGATGGTCCAGTTGCGGCCTCCGAACATCGTCACTGCAAACGTGTAGGGAAACCGCATCAGCGAGCCGATCAGCCCAGGTATCGCGACCAACTGAAACAACTGGTCGGTCGTGTAGTGGAAGCCGGCCTGCGGCAGTTTGGTTGCGACGATGCTCCAGATCAGCCAGACGGAAAATCCGACATGTTCGGCCACGATCGACCAGATGAGATTACGTCGGGCGATAACTTTGCCTTTGGAATTCCAAAACGTCTCATCCTCTGGCTTCCATTCTGAAATCCAGGTCGGGTTCTGCTCGCTCATGAGAGATTTCCTTTCTAATCAGGTGTCGCAACTGCCATCCACCAGGGATCGCGCCCGAAGGCATAGATGCGCGCTCTGGGGAGGCCCCAGTCTGGCGGTGTCAAAATTCGGATGATTGATTTCGAGGGACGGCTTCAATGGCGTCGGCACAAGCTATTCAAGCTTCATGCCAAGCGAATAGATCGCTAAAAACGCAGCATTTCTAATGGATTGCAGTCAGCGCACGAATCACGCGTGCAGCAAACAACGCATCGAAATTTTGCTCTCAGCTTAAACTTTGTGCGCCGCACAATAAATGAGCAGGCGCTAAATGGACGTTTTCAGGCGTCCTCGGTCACCGCCATCATCGGCTTCGGCGCGGTTCCTTCACCGGGCTTCATGCGAAAATCGTAAGTCATCAAATGCCAGGGCCCGGTTGCGGCCTTGCCGTCGGGCATCACCGGATCGGTGCGCTTTTCGACCTTGGCAACCAGTTCGTCCTTCACCCCGAACACAACATCCGTATCGAGATACTTGTCGCCCTCGATGAAGACGTGGGTGACCAGCGGCTGGTAGCCGGGCGCATCGACGAGAAAGTGCACATGCGCCGGCCGCATCGGATGGCGCCGGGTTTGCAGGATCATTTCGCCGACCGGGCCATCGGTCGGGATCGGATAGCTGCACGGCAGAATGGTGCGAAAGAAGAACCGGCCGTCGGCGTCGGTGATAAACCGCGCCCGCGATGACGGACCCCGCGTCTCATAGGACGGCTTTTGCGAATCGTAAAAGCCGTCATCGTCGGCGTGCCAGATGTCGACCGGAACGCCCACCAGCGGTTTGCCCTTGAGATCGGTGACGCGGCTCTGCACAAACATCCGTTCTCCCGGCAGATCGGCGGAGACGTCCGTCCCATGCGGCGTCGGCTTGTGTTCGCCGACATAGAACGGGCCGAGCACCGTGGTTTCGGTAGCGCCGTCGCGTTCGCGATGGTTCACGGCATCGACCAGCATCGAAACCCCGAACACATCCGACAGCAGGATGAACTCCTGCCGGGTCGAGGTGCATTTCTGGCCGACGCGGGTCAGAAAATCGATCGCGTAACCCCACTCGTCGAAGGTGAGATCGGTCTTGCGCACGAAATCGTGCAGCGACTTGACCAGTTCCTCCATCAGGAATTTGACCCTCGGGTCCGGCGTCTCCTCAAAACTGCGGATGACGGCGGCGGTGAGCTCGGTGTCGTTGAATTGGGGCATCGTTGCTGTCCTGCGGGGTACATGATCGTGGGCGTAAGCCTACACCAGTAGGCCGGCCGAAGTAAGGTTGTCGCGATTGGAGCGGAGCCTGGTTTTCGGCTATCAAGGCAGCCTCGACAGCTCCGGAGATCAGCCCCGATGTTAGCCCCCACCCCCGCCTCGCCTGAATCCGCCGGCATGTCCAAGGCAGCCTTCGGCCGTATCGAAGACCATCTGAAGCACCGATATGTCGATGCCGGCCGCTTTCCGGGAACGCAGCTCCTGGTCTATCGCCGCGGCAAGGTCGTCCACAGCGCGGTGCAGGGCTTTGCCGACGTCGAGCGCCAAGCACCCATGACGGACGACACCATCTTCCGTATCTATTCGATGACCAAGCCGATCACGAGCGTGGCCTTCATGATGCTGTTCGAGGAAGGCCGCGTCGCGCTCGACGAGCCCGTCCATAAATATATCCCGGAATGGAAAAACCTCGGCGTTTTCCAGGCCGGAACAACGCCGGCATTTCTGACCAGGCCGCCGTCACGACCGATGCTGATCGTGGATCTTCTGCGGCATACCTCCGGCCTGACCTACGGCTTCCAGCAGCGCTCCAACGTGGATGCCGCCTACCGCGAGAAGAAAATCGGCGAGGTCGTGAAAGCCGGAACGCTGCAATCGATGATCGACGACCTGGCCAAGATTCCGCTAGAATTCTCGCCCGGCGAAGCCTGGAATTATTCCGTCTCTACCGACGTGATCGGCTATCTCGTCGGTAAAATCAGCGGCATGCCGTTCGAGCAGTTCCTGAAAGAACGCATTTTCGGCCCGCTCGGCATGGACGATACCGACTTTTATGTCCCGGCCGACAAGGTCCACCGTTTCGCAGCCTGTTACTCGGCCGATCCGCAAGGCGGCATGACGTTTCACGCGGCGGATCGCAAGGGCGGCCTGACGCTACAGGACGATCCGACCACGAGCTCCTTCCTCTCGCCGCCGTCGTTGATTTCCGGAGGCGGCGGCTTGTGTTCGACCGCGGCCGATTATCTCACCTTCTGCCGCGCGCTGCTCAATGGCGGCGAACTCGGCGGCGTCAGGCTGATCGGTCCGAAGACACTGGCGTTGATGGCTTCAAATCACCTGCCCGGCGGACGATACCTGCCGGAAATGTCGAGATCGCTGTTCTCTGAGGCGACCTACGACGGCATCGGCTTCGGTCTCGGCTTCTCCGTTACGATGGATCCCGTGCAGACGCTTATACCCGGCAGCGCCGGCGAATATGCCTGGGGAGGTGCTGCGACGACATCATTCTGGATCGACCCCGCGGAAGAACTGATCGCCATTTTCATGACCCAGGTGCTGCCGTCGAGCGCCTATCCGATACGGCGCGAGCTACGCACCATGGTTTACGCGGCGATTACTGACAGCAATCTTTAAGGGGACGGCTGGCAAGCCGGTTATGCGGTTCTAAACTAGGTGTTTAGTCCCAGCATTTGCTGGATCGGATCGAGCCTGAACTTTTCGGGCTCGATTGTCCATCGTTTGCAGATGAACTCGTAGGGGGTGAGCCCCTTGAGGGTCTTCAGCCGGCGCCCGAAATTATAGGCGCTGACGAAGTCAGCCAGATGCCGTTCAAGTT
>JAQGKC010000344.1 GCA_028290305.1 Bradyrhizobium sp. | reverse complement strand
CTTCAACTTTTGCAAGAAGCCCTCCATGCCCCCTGAAACCACCTCCGGCGCGATGGCTGGATTACGCGTGATCGACCTCACGCGGGTGCTCGGCGGACCCTATTGCACGCAGATCCTCGCCGATCACGGCGCCGACGTGATCAAGGTCGAGCCGCCGGCCGGCGACGAGGTACGCGACTGGGGACCGCCGTTCCACGACGACGACGCGGCCTATTTCGTCGGCATCAACCGCAACAAGCGCTCGATCGGACTGGACCTCGCCTCGGAGGGCGGCCGCGCCGTGCTGATGAAGATGCTGGAGGGCGCCGACGTCCTGATCGAGAATTTCAAGCCGGGCACGCTCGACAAATGGGGCATCGGCAACGACGTGCTGCGCGCGAAATTTCCGAAACTGGTTCACTGCCGGATTTCCGGCTTCGGCGCTGACGGTCCGCGCGGCGGCAACCCCGGCTATGACGCCATCATCCAGGCCATGACCGGAATGATCAAGGCCACCGGCTCGCCGCAAAGCGGGCCAATGCGGATCGGCGTTCCCGTGGTGGATATCACGACGGGGCTATATGCCGCGATCGGCATCCTGATGGCGCTGTCGGAGCGGCATAAATCCGGGCTCGGGCAATTCCTCGAGACCACGCTGTACGAAACCGGCCTCGCCGTCATGCATCCGCACGCCGCGAATTATTTCATGCACGGCAAGCCGCCGCAGCTCACCGGCAACGAGCATCCGAACCTCGTGCCTTATGCGATTTTTCCGACCCGCACCGACGACATCTTCATCGGCGTCGGCAATGACGGCACCTTCCGCAAATTAGCCAAGGAGATCGGCAAGCCCGAACTCGGAACCGATCCGCGCTTTGCGCGCAACAAAGACCGCATTGCCAACCGCGATGCGCTGCGCGCCGAACTCGCCGCCGTATTCAGCCAGCACGACGCCGGGCCGCTGTGCGATCGCCTGCTCGCCGCAGGACTTCCCGCCGGACCGGTGCAGTCGATCGACCAGGCGCTGACCAGCGCTCACACTGTCCACCGCAGCGACGTCATCGAAAAGGACTGGTACAAGGGGGTCGCCTCTCCGGTCCGCCTCGAGCGCAGCAAACCAGGCCTGCGGCGCGTGCCGCCAAAATTCAGCCAGCACGCGACCGAGGTGCTGACGGAGTTCGGATATTCCAGAGGCGAGATCGACGCTTTGGTCGCAAAGGGCGTGGTCTGCGGCCCTGAACGGAAACGCTGAAGACCACGACATCACCGCCGGGTCGCCCCGGCGAACGCCGGGACACCCGATAAGCCGAGTGCCGCCGCCCTGAGCCATTTTACCGCTTTCCTTGGCCTGCGCTTCCCCCGTACCATCCGCCCGCTTATACGGTCATTTCCACGTCATCCGGCGTTGCTAACGCGCATAATGATGATGACAATCCATGGGGGAGGATTTTGATGTCTATCCGACAATTCGGCGCTGCTGTTGCTGTCGCCTTCACGCTTGCGCTCGCGGCCGCTACACCCGCGCATGCGGTGATCGAAATACAGTGGTGGCATGCCATGACCGGCGGCAACAACGACATCGTCAACAAGCTTGCCGAGGATTTCAACGCCAGCCAGTCGGACTACAAAGTCGTCCCGTCTTACAAAGGCAGCTATCCTGACACCATGAATGCCGGCATCGCCGCGTTCCGCGCCGGTAACGCGCCGCACATCATGCAGGTGTTCGAGGTCGGCACCGCGACAATGATGAGCGCCACCGGCGCCATCAAGCCGGTCTACCAGCTGATGAAGGATGCCGGCGAACCGTTCGACCCCAAGGCATATCTTCCGGCCATCACCGGTTACTATTCGACCTCGAAGGGAGACATGCTGTCGTTTCCTTTCAACTCCTCTTCGATGGTGATGTGGATCAACAAGGACGAGCTGAAGAAGGCCGGCGTCGCCGAGATTCCGAAGACTTGGCCGGAAATGTTCGATGCTGCCAAGAAGCTGAAGGCGGCAGGCCACACGACCTGCGGCTTCTCCAATGCCTGGGCGACCTGGGCGAACATCGAACAGTTTTCCGCCTGGCATAATGTGCCGATCGGCACCAAGGCGAACGGCCTCGACGGCTTCGACACGGTACTGCAGTTCAACACGCCGCTGCACATCAGGCACCTGCAGAACCTGATCGATCTGCAAAAAGACAAGACCTACGATTATTCCGGCCGCGCCAGTGCCAGCGAAGGCCGCTTCGGCTCGGGCGAATGCGCGATCTTCCTGACCTCCTCGGGCTATTACGCGACCGCGAAAGGCACCGCCAAGTTCGATTTCACCTCGGCGCCGATGCCCTATTATCCCGATGTCGCAGGCGCTCCGCAGAACTCGATCATCGGCGGCGCTTCGCTGTGGGTGATGGGTGGCAAGAAGCCCGAGGAATACAAGGGCGTCGCCAAGTTCTTCACCTTCCTGTCCGACACCAACCGCCAGGCCAAGCTGCATCAGGAATCGGGCTACCTGCCCATCACCAAGGCAGCCTATGAAAAGACCAAGGCGGATGGCTTCTACGAGAAGAATCCGATCCTGGAGACGCCGCTCAAGGAGCTCACCAACAAGGAGCCGACCGAGAATTCGCGCGGCCTGCGCTTCGGCAACATGGTGCAGATGCGCGACATCTGGGCCGAAGAAATGGAGGCCGCACTCGCCGGGCAGAAAACCGCCAAGGAAGCGCTCGACTCCGCGGTGGCGCGTGGCAATGCCATGTTGCGAACATTTGAAAAGACCGCAAAATAACCCGCCCACGAAAACTTCCTCTCCCGCCCGGGAGAGGAAGCCTTGGCATCGCACGGAAGGCCAAGGCGCCTTGAATGGACAAGACGCCCTGAATGGAAAAGTCGGCTTATTTCAACAGCAAGCTGCTTCCGTATTTGCTGCTCGTGCCGCAGCTCATCATCACATTCGTATTTTTCTATTGGCCGGCGAGCCAGGCGCTCTGGCAATCGTTCCTGCGCGAGGATGCGTTCGGGCTGTCGTCGGAATTCATCGGCCTGGAGAATTATCAGGCGCTGTTCGCGCAGCCTGAATATTACAAGGCGATGCTGACGACGTTGGTGTTCTCGATGCTGGTCGCGGTGTTGTCGCTCGCGATTGCGCTGTTGTTCGCAACCCAGGCCGACAAGAACCTCAAGGCGGCCCCGTTCTACAAGACCTTCATGATCTGGCCCTATGCGGTCGCGCCCGCGGTTGCCGGCGTACTGTGGATCTTCATGTTCCACCCATCGCTTGGCACCCTGGCGCGGCCGCTGCGCTGGATGGGCTTCGACTGGAACCCGCTGCTCAACGGCAACCACGCCATGACATTGGTTGTCATGGCCGCGGTGTGGAAGCAGATCTCCTACAATTTCCTGTTCTTTCTGGCAGGGCTGCAGTCGATCCCCAAAAGCGTCATCGAAGCTGGTGCGATTGACGGCGCCGGCCCGATGCGGCGGTTCTGGACCATCGTGTTTCCGCTGCTGTCGCCGACCACCTTCTTCCTGCTGGTCGTCAACATCGTCTATGTTTTCTTCGATACGTTCGGCATCATCGATGCGGTGACGGGCGGCGGCCCGGCCGGCGCGACCACGACCATGGTCTACAAGGTCTATGCGGACGGACGGCTCGGCGGCGATCTCGGCAGTTCGGCCGCACAATCGGTGGTGCTGATGGTCATCGTCATTGCGCTGACCGCGATCCAGTTCCGCTATGTCGAGCGCAAGGTGCAATACTGATGGTCGAGCACCGCCCGTGGAACGACATCATCGCCTACGCGATCCTCACGTTTGGCGTGTTCATCGTCGCCTTCCCGGTCTACCTCGCGCTGATCGCTTCGACGCATGACGCGGCAACCGTGGTCGGCGGCAACATGCCGCTTTCGCCGGGCGGCCATATCCTGGAAAATTACTACCGGGCGGTCTTTATCGGGGGATCGCGCACCAGCCGCGAGCCGGTCGGCCACATGCTGCTTAATTCGTTTATTTCCGCCACCGGCATCGCCGTGGGCAAGATCTTCATTTCGATCCTGTCCGCCTATGCCGTGGTGTATTTCCGCTTTCCGTTCCGCAAGACGGCGTTCTGGATCATCTTCGTTACGCTGATGCTGCCGGTCGAGGTGCGAATCTATCCAACCTACAAGGTGGTATCCGACCTGCATATGCTCGACACCTATGCCGGGCTGATTCTGCCCTTGATCGCGTCCGCAACCGGCACGCTTTTGTTCCGGCAATTCTTCATGACGGTGCCGGACGAACTCCTGGAAGCGTCGCGCATCGACGGCGCCGGACCGTTCCGGTTTTTCTGGGATACGCTGCTGCCACTGTCGATCACGACGATCGCTGCGCTTTTTGTGATCCAGTTCATCTATGGCTGGAATCAATATTTGTGGCCGTTGCTGATCACCACGCAGGATTCGATGCAGACCATCGTGACCGGCATCAAGAAAATGCTGACGACGACGGACGAACTGGCCGAATGGCAATTGGCAATGGCAACGGCTGTGCTCGCGATGCTGCCGCCCGTCGCCGTGGTGGTGTTCATGCAGCGCCTGTTCGTGCGCGGCCTGGTCGAGACGGAAAAGTGAGAGGGAAGATGGCGGAGAGGCGAATAGCGAGTAGCGAATGGCGAATGGCGTTCGCGCGTTCGCATCCTCCTCTATTCGCCATTCGCAGAGGTAGCCCCAATGGCTAACGTCACCCTCCGCAAGGTCCGCAAGACCTACGCCGGTGGCTTCGAGGCCATCAAGGGCATCGACTTCGAGGTCGGCGACGGCCAGTTCTGCGTTTTGGTGGGACCCTCCGGCTGCGGCAAGTCCACGCTGCTGCGGATGGTCGCGGGTCTCGAGACCGTCACCGGCGGCGAGATCGATATTGGCGGACGCGTCGTCAACCAGATCGAGCCGGCCGAGCGTGACATCGCCATGGTGTTCCAGAATTACGCGCTCTATCCGCATATGAGCGTCTACAACAACATGGCCTATGGCCTGCGTAACCGCGGCATGCGTGAGCCGGAGATCGATACCCGCGTGCAGGAAGCCGCGCGCATTCTCGAACTCGGCGCCATGCTCGACCGCAAGCCGCGGCAACTCTCCGGCGGCCAGCGCCAGCGCGTTGCGATGGGCCGCGCCATCGTGCGGCAGCCGAAAGTATTTCTGTTCGACGAACCCCTGTCCAATCTCGACGCCAAGCTGCGCATCGCCATGCGCGTCGAAATCCGTAAACTGCAACGCCGGCTGTACACGACGTCGATCTACGTCACCCACGATCAGCTCGAGGCCATGACCCTCGCCGATATTCTTGTGGTGATGAATGGCGGCCAGGTCGAGCAGATCGGCAACCCGCTCGAGATCTATCAGAAGCCCGCGACGACCTTCGTGGCCTCGTTCATCGGCGCGCCGCCGATGAATCTGATGCCGCTGCGATCGGACGAAATCAAATTGCAATTCTCCGGCGACAGCCGCGCCGCCAGCGAAGCCGGTATTCTGGGAATCCGTCCCGAAGATTTTGTGATCTCCACCGACACCATCGCGGGCGGCATGGCGCTCGACCTCACCGTGGAAGCGATCGAGCGCGTCGGGGCCGAGACCTTCATTTACGGTACCCGCCAGCGCGAGGTGCAGGGCATCGCCGCCAATCCCGGGGAATTGCCGCCGGGCGAAGTGATCGTGCGGATTCCCGGCGCGGTCGCGCCCGGCATCGGCGAGCGGATCCAGGCGATCGCACCGCGCGAAAAGCTGCATCTGTTCAGCGCCGACGGCCGCAAGCGAATCGACCTCTGACGGCCAGTCCGGGATTCCGGGTTCATCGCTTCGCGAGGCGCCGGAAGACCCTGTGGAAGCGGGTTCCACGGGCGCTTGAACGCCCGCCAAACCATGCCCATATTGCCTGTTGACTAGAGGGCAATCCGCCAACTGGTCAACAAGGGGCGCCGCAAGGGCCCTGAACTTCAAAGTCGCTTCGAGAGGACTTTGTAAACTATGTCTCGTGTTCCTTCGTTATCCAGTCCGTTCTTGCTGGGATTCGACGAAATTGAGCGTGCGCTCGATCGCGTCGTCAAAGGCGCCGACGGTTATCCTCCCTACAACATCGAGCGCTGCGACCGCAGCAATGGGCAGCCCGAACGGCTACGCATTACGCTCGCGGTGGCAGGTTTTACCCGCGACCAACTCGATGTAACCATTGAGGAAAACCAACTCGTAATCCGGGGCCGCCAGCAGGACGACAAGGCTCGGCAATACATCCATCGCGGCATCGCCGCGCGCCACTTCCAGCGCACTTTCGTGCTGGCGGAGGGGATGCTGGTGCTGGGCGCGGACTTGAAAAACGGGCTGTTGTCGATCGACTTGGCCCGGCCTGAGCCGGAAAAAATCGTTAAGACAATTGCTATCAATGAACACGAATAATGGAACGAGTAGCGGACTCGACCGCTTAGTCTGACAGAGGAGTCGAGACCATGACTGAAGGTAATGTTGTGTTTGAACCAACGGGCGTTTCCACCGAGGCGCTGGCGACCCTGGGCGAGGGCCATATCGCCTATGTGAAGCAGATCCGTTCCGAGGACGTGCCGGGGCTCTTTCCCCAGGCGCCGAAGATCGCGCCGGGACTGAAGCTGTTTGCGCTCCACGCCGCCGACGGCACGCCGATCATGCTGACCGACAGCCGGGAAGCTGCGATCGCGAATGCATGGAGCAACGAGCTGCAGGCCGTCAGCGTTCACTGAAGCGGCGTTTACGGTGTCACTTGGACCCGGCGCCTGGCGGTGTCCTGACGCGGCTCTGGCTGCTGTAAGCACTTTATGCGGCAGCCACTGGATTGATTATAATACACGGGCCTGTCCTCGATCGATCGGGGACAGGCCCGCGTATTTTTTGAGGCCGGCTTTTCGACCGGTGCATTTTCCGCGAGCCTTTTCCGTTCTGATTGAATCGGAACGGAGGCTCTGGTTTTTATTTTGACGCGTTTTCTTCACGCGAACCGGTATCCACTTCGCTGGAAAACGCTCTACCCCGCGTTAGTTCTGGGCGTGGCCGACCAGCGCCAAGCAGGCTGTCAATGAAATGACGGATGCTATCGTCGTGAAAAGAATCGTTCCGGATGTCACAACGGCTTCGCGTTTATAGAACTCGGCGACCATGAACGGGCCCGTACCGGTCGGCAACGCCGAGAGCAGCACGACAATCGCGGCCGGCGCCGGCGGCAACTTGAATACACCATAAGCGCAAATTGCAGCGATTCCGGGCTGAACGATCAGCTTCAACGCTGTGAGCGTGGCCGCTATCGGTCGGCTCGACCGGCTATCGCGGTGCTTGGCGGCAAGGAACAGGCCCAGCGAAACCAATGCGCAAGGGCTGGCGGCATTACCTACCAGATGAAGTACGGCCTTGGCCGTTTCCGGGACGGGCGTATTGAACGTCGACCACAAAGCACCCAGCAACGGGGCAACAAGCAGCGGATTGCGAATTAGCGCTTTTCCAATTTTTACGAACAAACGATGCGCCCGGTGCTCGGCCTGCAAGCCTATTTCCACAAAGACGATCGCGACCCCGAACAAAATGCTGACCGTCATGATGGTCGCGATCGTCACCAGCGCCAGGCTTTGACGCCCGAAAATCAGCTCACAGAGCGGAAATCCGATGTAACCGACATTGGCGTAACCTGCGTTTAGAGCATCGATCGATGCATCCGTCAGATGGTGCCCGCTCGCAACCCGGTAGATGAGCGTGCCGCCGAACACGACGAATATGCCGATCGCGAACGACGCGATAAATCCGGGCTGCCACAACGTCACCCAGTTCGCCTCGGCCGTCACCTCGAACAATAATGCGGGTAGAGCCAGATAGACGACAAAGCGGTTCAGCTCGGAACTCGCGGCAGGGCCGAGCAATCCCAGACGGCCACAGGCAAAACCCGCAACGATCACTCCGAACACCGGACAGATCACAGACAGCGACGTGAGCATGATGGAATCCTTCAATTCGATAGTCCCTTGACTAACCAGCCGGGCTATTCCATTCCAATGCTATTTTGGCTTGTTTCAATACCTTGAGGGTATGATCCGCGATGGCCCCCTCTCTCAATCAGTTGCGATATTTTTGCGAACTGGCGAATGTCGGCAACTTTGGTCGCGCAGCCGTCCGCTTGCATATGTCCCAGCCACCGCTGAGCCGGCAGATCGCAGCATTGGAGCAAGACCTCGGAACCGCGCTATTTGTGCGTTCGCCAAAAGGCGTCGCGTTGACCGCCGCCGGGCGTCAATTCCTGTTGGATGCAACCGAGATTCTTCGACTTGTTGCGCAGGCAACGCGTAATGCCGCGGCAACGGGACGCGGGGAAGCCGGTCAGCTCACCATGGGGTTTACGATGTGCGCCGCCTATAGCGTCGTGCCCGACTTGACCCGTCGCTATAAGCGGGCCTTTCCCAATGTCGATCTGCGTGTCCGCGAACTGATGCCAAATGCCCTGGAAAGCGATTTGAAGGATGGCGTGATCGATATCGCGATTAGTTTCCCCGGCAGCGAAGGTCCACGCTTCGAAGCCCGCCCGCTGTTTCGGGAGCCGCTCAATCTGGTCTTGCCGGAACGGCACCCATTGGCAAAGTCGAGGAAGATAAGAGTCGAGGACCTCGCTCGCGAGCGGTTTTTAATCGTTCCGCGCGATCAAGTGCCGTCGCTTCATGAGAGCATTGTCCAGCGTTGCCGAGCAGCCGGTTTTGATCCGGCCATTGGGCTTGAGGTTTATTTGCAGCAAACCATCGTCAACTTTGTTGCTGAAGGGCTTGGGATCGCTTTCGTGCCGGCATCGATGCAACGTTCGCAAATAAAAGGCGCTGTCTTCAGAACAGTCGCCGATCCACCGATGATCGATCAGCTTTTATATTGGTCGCGGGTCAACAAAAATCCGTGCCTCGCTGGATTTCTCGCGCTTTCTGGAAAAGTGACCAGACCCTTGATGCCGGTAACCAGCTAACGGCTGGGTCAATCGCTGGGCAAAACCCTGCTCCATGACGGCAGCAGAACGGTCCGATATCTGTCGCGCTAGCTGCCCTACGCCGCACTCGCCGGCGGCAGCGCCAGCACCGAATAGATCGCCTGCGCGTCGCGCGAGGCGCGCAGCTTCTTGGCGACGTCCTGATCCCGCAGCAGCCGCGCGATCCGCGCCAGCGCCTTCAGGTGATCGGCGCCTGCGCCTTCCGGCGCCAGCAGCAGGAACACCAGATCGACCGGCTGGCCGTCCATCGCCTCGAAATCGATCGGGCGTTCGAGACGGGCGAAAAAACCGAACAGCTTTTCGAGTTTGGGAAGCTTGCCGTGCGGGATGGCGACGCCGTAGCCGACGGCGGTGGTGCCTAGCTTCTCCCGCTGCAGCAGGACTTCGAAAACCGAACGCTCGTTCTGCCCGGTCAGGACAGCGGCCCGCGCCGCCAGCTCCTGCAGCGCCTGTTTCTTGCTGTTGACCTTCAATGCCGGGAGAATCGCCTCGGGTGCGACCAGATCGGTAATCGTCATTGGGCGTTCCGAGGTGAATTTAGCCGTCAGGTTGCGAAATAGGTTTCAGTGGGGTGGCGTCAAGAAGGCGAGGCGGAAGCGGGCTTACCCGGTCCAATTGGTGGGCTTCTACTCCAACGCAAGAGCGGTGCCAACACCCGCGAAACGGTTCCCCACGCTCCCCTTCAGGGCGGCGGACCATAGGGAGGGTGCCTGGGGGCGTCAATTGCCGATTGGCGGCCCCGCCCCCCGGAAGTTAACCTTTGACCGCGGGGGGATCGACCCAACCGACATTGCCGTCTGCCCGCCGGTAAATGATGTTCACCCGGCCGCTTGAGCCGTGCTGGAACACCATGCAGGCGGCGCCGGTCAAATCCAGTTCCATCACGGCTTCGCTGACCGAAAGCCGCTTCAGCGACGTCGTCGCCTCGGCGATGATCACCGCATTGTAGCCGTTCACCTCGTCTTCGCCATCGGAGGCCGGCGCCTCGATGACATAACTCGGCGCATCCAGCGTCGGCGCCGCTATTTCCGCAAGTGCGGCGGAAGCCGCATAGGCCTTGCGGGCCGAGCGATCCTTGAGACGGCTCTTGTAGCGGCGCAGGCGCTTTTCGATCATGAGCAGCGCCTGATCGGCGCTGGCATAGGCATCCGCGGCGTTGGAATCGGCCTCAAGCGTGATTCCGGAATCCAGATGCAGCGCACAATCGGTGCGGAAACCGAAACCATCCTTGCTCAGCGTGATGTGGCCGGAATAATTGCCGTCGAAATACTTGCGAAGCACTTCATCGGTGCGCTCGCTGACGCGCCCGCGCAGCGCCTCGCCGACATTGATGCTTTTTCCCGAGATCCGGAGAGTCATTTTGATGCCTCGATTGGTCTGGAATAGAGCCGACACTATCCCGATTTGGCCGGGACGCAATCAAGCCGGCGCGGTGTCGCGGGACCGGTCGGACGAGGCGGCGGGTGCCGAAAGCGCATTACCGAGCATGCTCTGTTTGTCGCGGCGGCGCTGCACCGAGGACGGGATTCGCATCGCTTCGCGATATTTCGCAACGGTGCGACGGGCGATATCAATGCCGGATTCGCGCAATCGTTCCACGATGGTGTCGTCGGAGAGAATCACCGCCGGATTTTCCGCATCGATCAGTTGCTTGATGTGATGACGGACGGCCTCCGCCGAATGGGCTTCGCCGCCGTCGGCCGACGCGATCGACGCGGTGAAGAAATACTTTAATTCAAAGCTGCCGCGATTGGTCGCCATGTATTTGTTCGCGGTCACCCGCGACACCGTCGATTCATGCATCTGGATCGCGTCCGCCACCGCCATGAGGTTAAGCGGCCGCAGATGCGCCACGCCGTGGGTGAAGAAGCCATCCTGCTGGCGCACGATCTCGGTCGCGACTTTCAGGATGGTGCGGGCGCGCTGATCGAGCGCACGCACCAGCCACGTCGCGTTCTGCAGGCAATCGGTGAAATAGGATTTGTCGCCATCCTTGCGGATCGTCTTCGACAGTTCGGTATAATAGACCTGATTGACCAGCACTCTCGGCAAGGTGTCGCTGTTGAGTTCGACATGCCAGCCGCCATCGGGCCCAGGCCGCACATAGACATCCGGCACCATGGTCTGCATCCGCGCCGCGCCGAATTTCAAACCCGGCTTCGGATCGAGACGGCGAATTTCGCCGATCATGTCGGTGATGTCCTCATCATCGACACCGCAGAATTTTCGCAAACCTGCAATATCGCGCTTCGCCAGAAGATCGAGATGCTCGACCAGCGCCTGCATTGCAGGGTCGTAGCGATTGAGCTCACGCAACTGGATCGCAAGACACTCGCTCAGGCTTCGCGCGCAAACGCCGGGCGGATCGAATTTCTGCAGCACCGCAAGCACCGCTTCGACATCGTCGGGCGAAGCCCCGAGCCGGTCGGCGGCCTGGCCCAGATCCGGCGGCAGGTAACCTGCCTCGTCCACCAGATCGATGAGGTATTGACCGATCATGCGTTGCGCAGGTGCTGTGAAGGCCACCGCCAATTGTTCGGCGAGATGACTGCCAAGCGTAATCTCGGCGGCGACAAAGGCTTCAAGGTTGTAGCTGTCATCATTGGATGCGCCGCCGCCCCATTCGGTGTAGGCGGTCGGCGCCGCGTCCTGCGCGGTCCGTGCGGCGGCCTCGGAGGGCTCCTCGGAAAACACGTTGTCGAGGCCGGTGTCGAGGGTCTGCTCGATCTCGGCGCGGCTGCCGAGATCGCTGTTCATCCATTCTTCCTGGACCGGCTCGAAATTGTCGCCGGCGGCGCCATTGGCCATCTCCGAACGATCGGCGCCGGCGTCGTCGCCGTAGACTGAGCCCAAATCATCGGAACCGGAAAATTCAGCCCGCTCCGGCATGGGTTCGCCCGCGACCGGAGGCTCGGTGCCGTCATTGGCGCGTTCGAGCAGCGGGTTTCGTTCCAGTTCCTCCTCGACGAAAGCGGAGAGGTCGAGATTGGACAGCTGCAGCAGCTTGATCGCCTGCATCAGCTGCGGCGTCATCACCAACGACTGGGATTGGCGGAACTCTAATCTCTGCGTCAACGCCATGGAGGCAAGAACCGATCCTAAAAAAGTTGGTCCGATTCTTGCTTAAACTAGTCCAAAGCCGATGTACACGGCTTGACGAATTGGAAAAATGGATTAGAGGCGGAATTCCTCGCCAAGGTAAAGACGGCGCACATCCGGATCATTGACGATCTCGTCTGGCGAGCCTTCCGTCAAGATCTCTCCGGCATAGACGATATAGGCGCGGTCGGTCAGTCCAAGCGTTTCCCGCACATTATGGTCGGTGATCAGCACGCCGATGCCGCGATTGGTGAGATGGCGGACAAGGTCCTGAATGTCGCCCACGGCGATCGGATCGATACCGGCGAACGGTTCGTCGAGCAGCATGTAATTCGGACGGGTTGCAAGCGCGCGAGCGATCTCGACGCGGCGCCGCTCACCGCCGGACAACGCAATCGACGGTGTTTTGCGCAGTCGCGTGATGTTGAACTCGTCGAGCAGGGAATCGAGTTCGGCCTCGCGTTTTTTCCTCGAGGGTTCGACGACCTCGAGCACCGCGCGAATATTCTGCTCAACCGAGAGACCGCGAAAGATCGAAGCTTCCTGCGGCAGGTAACCGATCCCAAGCCGGGCGCGCTGATACATCGGCAGTTTGGTGACGTCGTGGCCATCCAGCTCAATCGTGCCGCGGTCGGCCGGGATCAGGCCGGTGATCATGTAGAACACTGTGGTCTTGCCGGCGCCATTCGGGCCCAGCAGACCAACCGCCTCGCCACGGCGAACATAGATGCTGACGCCACGCACGACCTGGCGCGTGCCGAAACTTTTTTCCACGCTATGCACAGCCAGATAACCAGCGCGCTGCGCCAGCCGTGGCGCAGCGGCGGCGCCATTGGTCTTGGCCCGCGGCGGGCGCGGCGCTTCGGCCCGAGGAGCATCCGGTTTCGGTAGCGGCGCCTCGCGCGCAATGGGAGGCGCGCCGCGGGCAATCGGAGGCGCGTCGCGCACCGGGCTTTGCAGCATGTCGCCCACTGTGTCGCCAAGCGCGGTGATGTCCACGCGCGAGCGCGCAAATCCTGGCGGACTGCGTTTCGCCGGGCGTCGACGGAACATGCCGAGTAAATCCACCATCCCCGCTTAGCTCAGCCTTTCACGGTGATTCCGCAACCCGCCGCGGCGATTCGATTTAGCGCGCAACATGAATGAATGGATGTCCCTTGCCCAGCGAAACACCCTCGATTTTGAGGCGCAGCGCGCGTGCCGAGCCGAGGGTAGATACAGACTCGTGGGGCGGGCTTCAACCTCGCCGCCTGCAGATATCAGACAAGTGATTGATATTATTTCGGTTTATTTGAGGCACCCGGCCCCGACGGTGTGGCGGGAGGCGGCGCCGCGCCCGGGATGATTGGTCCGCCCTGGCCGGACGATTGAAACAGGCCCTGCACGCGCCCGCTGTCGGATTCCACCCGCGACACGCCCGTCGTCATGTCGACCATCAGCCGGTCGCCGCGCAGCACATTTTTGCCCTGGGTCAAAACGACGCCGCCCAACATGGTGACGAGATTGGTCTTGGTATCGAACACAGCGGTTTCGCCGGTCACGACCTGGTCCTTCTGGGTGACGACCACGCTGCCTCTGGCTTCCAGCCGGCGTATCGACGAGCTGCCGCCGGGACCGGGGGTCGCGGACTGGATCGGCGCCGATTTTGCCGGAGCCTTCGCGCTGGCCGCCGGCGTCCCGGCCGGGGCTGCTGCGGGGGCAGTGTTCGAATCGTAGAACACCACCAGCGTCTTGGACGTCATGGTGGTGTCGCCTTGCACCACCTTTACGTTGCCGGAGAATGTCGCTTCCTTTTTCTTGTCGCGCATCTCGAGCGTGGCGGCCTCGATCTGAATCGGTTGGTCGCGATTCTGCGAGAAGCCTTGCATGGCATTGGGCACGCCCTGCACCGCGCTCTGCGCACCAGCTTCACCGCACGCGATCAGCGCGAGCACGAACGCCGTCGTACAAACGCACCGCGCGATCCGCCTGGTCGGAGTGCTGCGCGAGGAAAACATCATCATGAAATCATTTCGGGTTGGCGGTCTTGCTGGAGGAAGACCGCGTCTTGCCGGGACGAGCCGGAGCAGGAGCAGGAGCAGGAGCAGGTTCGGGCGCCGCGGAAGCGCTGGCAGACTGATCCGGCGGATCGGGATCAGGCAGTTTATCCAGATGCATTACGACATTGCCTTCGAATCTTATCACTTCTCCGCCCCCGGTAATCCGAAGCCGGTCGGAAGAAAGCGTTCCATTCGTCAGTTTGACATCGACATGTTCGTCCGAAGACACCGTGCCCTTGCCCATGTCGACAAACGCCTGGCTGAGGCGCGCCTCATAGCCTGTGGAAGTTTGCAAAAAGATATCGTCATGCAGGTCCAGCAACTGCTGCTTGGTATCCATTAATCCTTTTTTCGCATCCAGCGTGATGGTCGACTGATCTTCCTGCAGGACCTTGGCGCGTAACGTCCTGAGATCGAGATGGTCCGGATCGGTCACATCCTGGGTCGCGGTCTTAGCCCAGACTTCGTACGGTCGCCGATCGGTCGCGGTGTAGCCGGACAGATGCGGCGATTCCATCGTGATCTTGGTGCCGGAGACGACGAGGTTTCCCATGTCGAGCGGCAGCTTGGGCAGCAGCATCCGAAATGGATTGAAGATCGATACCGCGACAATCGTCGCCATCGCCAGGATCACCGCGGCCGGGACCGCGATGCGCAGCACCCGCACCATCCGGCTGTGGCGCGCGGCGATGGCAAAGCGCGCGTCCATTCCGGCTTGATAGGCTGGGCTCTGAACCGAATTCACCGCTGCTCCAAAGCGCTGGCGTCGTTAGCGCATGATCCGCCAAAGTGTAAGCGATTTGGCGAAAAGATCATGCGCTCCTTCAATTGTTTGGGGCGCGATCTCCGGACAAACGAGACGTTTGTCCGGCAAAACCGGTGTCCACTTTTGCTGACCGCACTCCCCCATTCTACCCGGGATCGCCGGATCATGCAGCCGGACACTCGTGCTAAGAGTGTGACGGAAACGGGGCGGCAGCCGGCGTAAAGCGCCGTTTCCGGCTTACGAATGGGCGAAGATGTCTTCGGTGTCCCAGCCCTGCAGATCGAGTTTGGCCCGCGTCGGCAGAAATTCGAAACAGGCTTGCGCGAGTTCGGTGCGGCTCTCGCGCGCCAGCATGGCATCGAGGCGTTCGCGCAGGGAATGCAGATGCAGCACGTCGGAGGCCGCATAAGCCAGTTGCGCCTCGCTCAGGGTCTGCGAGCCCCAGTCGCTCGATTGCTGCTGCTTGGACAGATCGATGTTGAGCACCTCGCGCACCAAGTCCTTCAGGCCATGACGATCCGTGTAGGTGCGGCAAAGCCGCGAGGCGATCTTGGTGCAGTACACCGGCTGCGGCATCACCCCGAGCGCGTTGTAGAGCGCGGCAAGATCGAATCGCGCGAAGTGGAAGATTTTCGTGATCTTCGGATTGGCCAGCAGCGCCTTCAGATTCGGCGCGTCGATGTGGTCCTTCGGAATCTGCACCACATCGGCGCTGCCGTCGCCGCTCGACAGTTGAACCACGCAGAGCCGGTCGCGATGCGGATGCAACCCCATGGTCTCGGTATCGATCGCTACGGAATCAGTGTAGCGGGACAGATCGGGCAGATCGCCGCGATGCAGGCGGATGGTCATGATTTCTGGAACCTCGTCGAATCGATGCGGACCAAACTACCGCCCAAATCCGAAAGAGGCGAGCGGCAGGCGCGTTGCCCTGGCGAAGAAATAACGCCAAAGCTGCGGTTTTACAGCCGCATTGTACACGAAGCAGCGCCTATTTGGCGCGAAGTTGTCCGATGGCGCTGAGCCAGTTTTCCATATGGAAGGTTTTGGCGATCCTGCCGTCCCGGATGGTCTGGATATCGACGGCCATGATCTTGAAGCTCTTGCCGGAGTGCGGCACGCCGAACAGGTCACCGGCAGGCGTGCCGGTGACCTCGCCGCGCACGATCACGCGGTCGCCTGCGACCAGCATCTCCTTGATGTCGAATTTCATGTCGGGAATGGTATTGGCGAAGTTCGAGACCACCTTGATCGAGGTCTCGCGGCCCCAGCATTCCCCCGGTAGATAGCCGGCACAGGATTCGTAATCTTCCGTCAGGATTTGCTCCTGAATGGCTTTGACATCGCCCCGGCTGGCGACGTTGAACAGGCTGTACCAGGGCGCGATGGCAGCGCGGGCTTGTTCTTCGGTGAGGCTGGTCATGGCTTTTTCCTGGATGCTGATGGGCGTCTGTTGGGCCTCCGCGCGGCTGGGAACCGGAAGGAGGGACAACACTGCGGCAACGAATAGTATGTATGTCATCCTACATATTATGAAGGTCGACATACTGATTTGCAACTGATATTTTCGCATATGGCAAAAGCTTCTGATTCCAAAGGGAAAACACTGGCCGCCGCCGCCAGATTGTTCCGCCAGCAGGGCTATCACGGCACCGCGCTGCACGACATTCTGGCCGCCGGTGGCTCGCCGCGCGGCTCGCTCTATTTCCATTTTCCAAAAGGCAAGGAGGAGATCGGCGAGGCCACCTTGACGCTCGCCGGCGAAGCCGTGCGTCAGGCCATCGCGCATGCTGCCGAGACCTCCGAAAATGCCGAAGCTTTTCTCACACGTATCGCGCGCGGCATGGCGTCCGATCTGGAAAAGTCCGGCTACAGCGAAGGCTGTCCGATCGCGACCACCGCGCTGGAAACATCAGCGCAATCCGACGTGCTCGGCGCCGCGACGCGTACCGCCTTTCAGAAATGGGAAAATGAAATCAAACGCGGGCTGGAGCGCTTCGGCATGACGACGGATGACGCCGATCTGGTCGCAACCACGGTGCTCAGCCAACTCGAAGGCGCGCTGTTGCTCGCGCGAACCTACCGCAGCCTCGCGCCAATGCATCGCGCCGAGCAGGCATTGAAGCTTCTCGCGCGGGGGCGGGAAGCGGAGTGAGAGGTTTGAAAGCGCCGCTTGAAACTGGTTCTATTTAATAATAGTTATTGGATGCCTTAGAGTTGCAAAACCGAAAGAATTAACATGGCCATGAGTGCGGACTTGGGGAAAACGCTTGAAAAATTCGTCACGAAGCTCGTAGCGACCGGCCGTTATCATTCCAAAAGCGAGGTGCTGCGTGAGGGCGTGCGGCTTATTCAGGAACGCGAGACCCGGTTGGCAGCTCTCGACGCCTCGATCGCGCGCGGCGTGGCTGATGCCGATGCGGGTCGCATCAAATCTACGTCCGACGTATTCGACAATCTGGAATCGAAGCTCAAGGCCAGAGCCAAGGCCGCTCGGCGGTGATCGCTGTCGTTACGGCCGAGGCTGAAGCTGATCTGGAACAGCTTACAGCCTATATTGCCGAGGAGAGCATCGAAACCGCGCTCAGATTTGCGCAAGAGCTGCAGGAAAAATGTGCGTCTTTGGCGGATGGCCACGCGGTTATCCGCTAATGCCGCGCTACGAACATCTCGGCATCCGCAGACGTCCGTTCGGCAATTACTTGATTTTCTACCGCATTGGTCCCAACGCCATCGAGGTGGTGCACGTTCTCCATGGCGCTCGCGACTACGAACCATTGCTGTTTCCGGAAGGTGAGAGGTATATTTTCGTTGTCCCGAAGCAGCGGATACCGACACCAAGTTCGGTTTTCCTCAACATATTGCAGAGACGGTGTTCAACCTGATTTTGCACGGTCAGATCATCAACCCCGACCATTTCTGCGGGATCCGGGGTTCTGGCTAGAGTGGTGCCCGGCAGAGCGGCAGGCTACATCCGTTCGGAAACTTGACGCAGCAATACGTCGATACTTTGCTTTGGATCGGACAACGTCTCGCCTGCTTTACGTTCTTGAACGTTTCAGCTCAAAATTTCTGCTTTGTGCCAGCGTCTTGGAATCGCGCTAGATCAGCCACATCTTGTGCCGGCAAGCGCGGCCGCCGCACGGCGCGTCCGTTCTCTCTTCTTCGAATGAGTGTCATGACCGAACAAACCCTGGTAGCGCCCCTTCACGAGCAACAAGCGCGGGATCGCGGCTTCTCGCGTTATCAATCGCTACTTGTTGCGCTACTGGCGTTTGTCCAGTTCACGATCATTCTCGACTTCATGATTATGTCGCCGCTCGGCGCCATCATGATGCCGGCGCTGAATATTACGGCCGCGCAGTTCGGCGTGGCAGTCTCGGCCTATGCGTTTAGCGCTGGAATTTCGGGTATCCTCGCGGCTGGTTTCGCCGATCGATTCGACCGCAAGCGCCTGCTGTTGTTCTTCTATGTTGGTTTCACCCTTGGAACGGCTCTTTGCGCCCTCGCGCCGAACTATCATGTGCTTCTGCTCGGCAGGATCGTGACCGGAGTGTTCGGCGGCGTGATCGGGTCGGTTGTGCTGGCCATCATCACGGACCTGTTTCCGTTACACCTGCGCGGCCGCGTGATGGGCTTCGTGCAGACGGCATTCGCGGCAAGTCAGGTGCTTGGCATCCCGGCCGGCCTTTTCCTCTCCAATCATTGGAGCTGGCACGTCGCTTTCGGAGCGCTGGTGGGCTTGTCGATCGTCGCGATCGTTGCTGTCCTGTTCGTGATGAAGCCAGTGAATGAACATCTGCGGCTCAAACAGGATAAAACCGCCTTTCGGCATCTGATCGCGACCGTCGGACAACCGCGCTACACACTGGCATTCGCGGTGACGACGTTGCTGGCGACCGGAGGGTTCATGCTGATGCCGTTCGGGAGCGCCTACACCGTGCACAATCTCGGTATCGATATCGTGCATCTCCCGACGATCTATCTCATCTCCGGTCTGTTCAGCATTTTCATCGGGCCTCTCGTAGGCAAAGCGAGCGATGCTTTCGGCAAATTTCCCACCTTTGTCTTCGGCAGCGGGGTGTCGGTCGTCATGGTGCTGATCTACACGCACCTCGGCCAGGTCTCATTGACAACCGCGATCATCGTCAACGTTTTGATGTTCGTCGGCATCTTTTCGCGCATGATCCCGTCCCAGGCGCTGATTTCGGCGATACCCGAGCCCAGTCAGCGCGGCTCATTCAGCGCGGTCAGTGCTTCCTTGCAGCAGCTCTCCGGCGGCCTCGGGTCCGTGCTGGCGGCGGCGATCATCGCGCAAAATGCAGATGGCTCGCTCCGGAATTTCGACTGGTTGGGATACATCGTCGTCGGAACGTCGCTGATGTCGCTCGTCGCCATGTATTTTGTACAGAAGGCGGTGGCGAATCAGGCCGGCAAAGGAGCCGTCTGAAGCGGTGCGTTCAATTGGCGAGTGGGCCGCGCCGGGCGAAAAACGCCGGTCCATGGGCCAGGAAGCGTGGCAACGCCGATCTGCCTCATCAGCTTCCACACCGAGTTCAGACAAGTGGTGCCCAGGAAAGGACTCGAACCTTCACGGCCGTTAAGCCACTGGCACCTGAAGCCAGCGCGTCTACCAATTCCGCCACCTGGGCATGGGCCGGTTACTACGGATCGGTCGCGCGCTTGTCAAATTGGCGAAGTACGCCCCAAATACCCTGTACAGCGCGGGCATGACGGCGTATCGCGAAAGCGCTAAATAGTCCTCGTGATATCGCGAATTTGACCCTAGGAAATGGACGCCATGGCATCGAATCTGGACACACTGGTCACGGTTTTCGGAGGGTCGGGCTTTCTGGGGCGACACGTGGTCCGCGCGCTCTGCAAGCGCGACTACCGGATCCGGGTCGCGGTGCGGCGGCCGGAACTGGCCGGACATCTGCAGCCGATCGGCAAGGTCGGCCAGATCCACGCCGTGCAGGCCAATCTGCGCTATCCCCTGTCCGTCGAGGCCGCGATGCGCGATTCCCACGTCGCCATCAATCTCGTCGGCATCCTGGCCGAGAGCGGGGCGCAGACATTCGACGCCGTGCAAGGCATCGGCGCCGGCACGGTGGCCAAGGTGGCAGCCGCTGTCGGCGCCGGGATGGTGCATGTCTCGGCCATCGGCGCCGACGAGAATTCACCCTCGCGGTACGCTCGCGCCAAGGCCGCCGGCGAAAAGGCGGTACTGTCGGCCGCCCCAGCTGCCACAATTCTGCGGCCTTCGGTCGTGTTCGGCCCCGAGGATCAATTTACCAATCGCTTCGCGGCCCTTGCAAGAATGTCGCCCGCGCTGCCGCTGATTGGCGGCGGCCTCAACAAACTGCAGCCGGTTTACGTCGGCGACGTCGCTACCGCGGTCGCTGACGCTGTCGACGGCAAGACAAAAGCCGGCGCGACGTACGAGCTCGGCGGGCCGGAAGTGCTGACGATGCGCGAGATCATGGAAATCATCCTCGCCACCATCGAACGCCACCGCATGTTGATTTCGCTGCCGTTTGGGCTCGCCAAACTCCAGGCGCTGTTTTTGCAGTTTGCGCCGGGTCCGCTGAAACTGACGCCGGACCAGGTGGCGCTGTTGCGATTGGACAATGTGGTATCGGACGCGGCGAAAGCCGCCGGCCTGACCCTGGAAGGCCTGGGAATCGCAGCCGATTCGCTGGAAGCCATCGCGCCGCAATATCTCTGGCGCTTCCGCGCCGCCGGGCTGTTCCAGAGGAACGGCGCGTAGCGAATCCCCTCGGCGTCCCGGCGTTCGCCGGGACGACCCGCGATAAACCGCGAAAACCCTACTTCCCCATTGCCAGCGCGATCAGGCCGAGCGTGCCGACAATGACGCGCCACCACGCAAACAGCGTGAAGCCGTGGCGGGTCACGTAACTCAAAAACGTTTTGACCACGATGATCGCGGTAACAAACGACACCGCGAATCCGATCGCGATGATTCCGGCATGGTCGGCCGTCATGTCGGCGCGGTTCTTGTAAAGGTCGTAGGCAAAGGCGCCAACCATGGTCGGGATTGCCAGGAAGAACGAAAATTCCGCCGCCGCGCGCTTGTCGGCCCCGAGCAGCATCGCCGCGACGATGCTGGCGCCGGAGCGTGACACGCCGGGAATCATCGCAAGGCACTGCGCGAACCCGATGGTGAGATACATCGGCAGCGGGAACTTGGTGGCATCGTGTTCATGCGGCTTGTGATCGAGCTGATCGACCCACAACAGGATCGCGCCGCCGACGATCAGCGAAAAGCACACCACCCATGGATTGAACAAATAGGCCTTGATGTAGCCGCCGGCGGCCGCGCCGATCACGGCCGCAGGCAGGAACGCGACCAGAACGCCGATGACGAATCGCCGGTCATCGGCATGCGAGAACATGCCAAGCGCGATCCGCCACAATTTGACGAAATAAATGGCGAGAATCGCAAGAATCGCGCCGAGCTGAATCAACACCGTGAAACTGTTCCAGAAACTGCCCTCGCCGAGATTGAAGAACCGTTCCGCCAGCAGCAGATGGCCAGTCGAGGACACGGGAAGAAATTCCGTCACGCCCTCGATAATGCCGAGAATCACCGCCCTCAATGCATCAGACATCATGACCTGGTCCGTTAAGAGTGAAATGAGCCGAAAAAGCGGGGTTCTTCTCGCTTATTCGTCCCTCTGCCGCAATCGGAAAAGCAGTAAAAAGTCTGACCCTTGAATGTGTCATCAGAGCGTGCCACGAACTCGGATTCCCCAGCTTGGGAAAGACGGAGCTCCGCCTCCATTGCCGCCATGTCCGTGAATCACAAACCAAGGCCATTATGTTCACGTTGTTTCATCATCCATTCTGTCCGCATTCACGTTTCATCCGCCTGGCGCTAGGTGAACACGGCCTCGATCTGCGGCTGGTGGAAGAGCGGGCGTGGGAACGGCGCGAGACGTTTCTTGCACTGAACCCCGCGGGCACCACACCGGTGTTGACGTCGGAAGGGATGCCTGCTGTTCCCGGTGCCGGCATCATCGCCGAATATCTTGACGAAACATATGGCGCCGGGATGGCTGAACGGCGGCTGTTGCCGGCGACTGTGGGCGAACGTATCGAAGTGCGGCGGCTGATGGCGTGGTTCAACGAAAAGTTTTTCGAGGAGGCCTCCAATCCGCTGGTCACCGAGCGCATCTATAAGCGCTTCATGAGCGAGGATGATGGAGGCGGCGCGCCGGCAGCCGATGTGATCCGCGCGGCGAAGGCAAATGTGCGCTATCATCTGGCCTATATCGGCTGGCTGGCGCGAACGCGCAATTTTCTGGCCGGCGACCATCTGACCTATGCGGACCTCGCCGCCGCGGCGCATCTTTCGGCGATCGATTATCTGGGCGACGTGCCATGGATCGAGGACGACGCGGCAAAGGCCTGGTACGCGCGGGTGAAATCCCGCCCGTCGTTCCGCCCGCTGCTGAGCGAATGGCTGGCGGGCGTGCCGGCGTCGCGCACCTACGTGGATCTCGACTTCTGAACGCACCTGTCAAGCTCTCGCCTGCCGATCTGAGGGCTGCACTCACGCACGAAGCCCGCGCGCTCGGATTCGATTGCGTCGGCGTGACCGATCCAGATGCGATTGCGGATGCGGCCATGCATTTCCGCGCTTTCCTCGATACCGGCGCGCATGGCGACATGGACTGGCTCGCAGCTCATCCGGAACGCCGCGCCGATCCGCGCGTGCTGTGGCCCGGCGTGCGCTCGGTGATCATGCTTGGCGTCAATTACGGGCCCGATGAGAATCCGCTGGCGATTCTGGAACAGCGCACAAGCGGCGCGATCTCGGTCTACGCGCAGGGCGACGATTATCATGACCTGATCAAGAAGCGCCTGAAGGCGCTGGCGCGATGGTTGGTCGCCACAGCCGGCGGCGAGGTCAAAGTGTTCGTCGATACCGCCGCGGTGATGGAAAAGCCGCTGGCACAGGCGGCGGGACTGGGCTGGCAGGGCAAGCATACCAACCTCGTCTCGCGCGAATTCGGCTCATGGCTGTTTCTCGGCGCGATCTTCACCGCGCTGGATCTGCCGCGCGACGACGCCGACACCGATCACTGCGGCTCCTGCCAGGCCTGCCTCGATATCTGCCCGACCGCGGCGTTCCCAGCGCCTTACAAGCTCGACGCACGGCGCTGCATCTCCTATCTCACCATCGAAAACGAAGGGCCTATCCCGCGCGAATTTCGCAAAGCGATCGGCAACCGCATCTATGGCTGCGACGATTGCCTCGCGGTCTGCCCGTGGAACAAGTTCGCGCAGGCTGGCCGCGAAACCAAACTCGCCGCGCGCGATGCATTGCGCGCGCCTGATCTCGCCGATCTCGCGCGGCTCGACGATGCGGCGTTTCGCACCCTGTTTGCGAAATCGCCGGTCAAGCGCATCGGCCGCGACCGATTCATCCGCAATGTGCTGATCGCGATCGGCAATTCGAACGATGGCGCGTTGGCCGTCGAGGCCAAACGCCTGCTCGACGATGAAAGCGCGCTGGTTCGCGGTGCTGCGGTGTGGGCGCTGTCGCAATTGATGGAGCGGAAATCGTTTGCAGCACTCGCATCCAATGCAATCGGCGCGGAGACGGATGACGGCATTCGCGCGGAATGGATGCAAGCCATTGCGGATTACCTCGCTCACCCTTGATTTCGCCGCGTGGAATCCGTCATGGTTCCGCGCCATGACAAATCAGCCTTTCTTCACCAGAGATGGTGACGCCTTCATCCCCACTCCCGCCGCGAACGGCCCATGGGACCCCAAGTCACTGCACGGCCGCGTCATCATCGGGCTACTGGCGTTCGTGATCGAACAGCGTCATGGCAATGATGACTTCGTACCGGCGCGGCTGACGGTGGATATGTTCCGGCTGCCAGGCTTCGCGCCAATTGAAGTCAAAACAAAGCTCGTGCGTGACGGCCTGCGCATCAGGGTGATCGAAGCCGATTTCTTCAGCGGCGGCGCCAGCATGGCGCGCGCGTCCGGCCAACTGCTGCGCAAAACACAGAATCCCGAGGGCCAGGTTTGGTCGCCGCCAAATTGGGACGTGCCAGCGCCCTCCGACATTCCCGCTCCAACCGATCCGCGCCTCGGCATGAACGGCAAATGGACCATCCGCCCGATAACAGGCGCGATGGGCACCGTCGGCCCGCGGCGGCTGTGGATGAGCGAAGTGCGCGACCTCGTCGACGGCGCGCCGCTGACACCGTTCGTGCGCGTGGCCGTAGCCGCGGATTTCGCCAGCCCCTTTGCCAACGCCGGCGACCATGGCCTCGGCTATATCAACAGCGACGTCACGCTGTACCTGCATCGCCTGCCGGAAAAGGAATGGATCGGGTTCGACGTGGTGAACCACCACGCCACCGACGGCATCGCGATCGGCGAATGTTATCTGTACGACCAGCAAGGCGCGATCGGGACCGCCACCGTGGCGGCATTAGCGCAGCGCAAGCCGATGCCGAAACCATCGGCGCCGTGAGGAAAACTCTAACCGTCATTCCGGGGCATCGCGCAGCGATGCCCCGGAATGACGGATGATGGTATTGCCGGAATTCACTTCTCCAGATGCCGCTTCATCTCCGGCCTCGCCTTCAATGCGGCGCCTTGCTTGGCGGCGATCCTGGCGATGCGCTCGGGTGCGAAGTTCATGTCGACAAACCCCGGCGCCGTGTTGGCCACCTCGTGGTATTCGCGAATCTTTCGGTCGCGAAGCTTCATGATCGCGACGCCCTCGAACATCGCGCGGGCGCCCTTGGCCTCCGGCAGCGTCGAGCGATAGCTGAACGCGTAGCGCGTGTAGAGCGTCTCGCCGTCGCTGACCGGCACGTGCATGTCCCAGCGAAAATCCGTCGCCGTGCGATAAAACCAGTCGTCGATCATTTCGGCGATCTTCTCACGGCCCGCAAACGCGCCGTAAAAGACGTCGTGATAGACACCATCCTCGGTGAACAGCGCCGCGAACGCCGCGCCGTTGCGTTGTTCAACCGCGTCGCAGAACGTGCGGAGCATAGCGGTAGTATTCACAGCGTTTCTCCCTGGAACCTGTTGCTAGCCGTTGCAATAACGATTCACCCCATCTCCGCCACCGCCGCGATCATCCGCGCAATGTCCTGCGGCCGCGACAGGCGGTGATCGCCGTCCTGGATCATGGTCAGCACCACGTCGTCGGCCGGCAACCGGTGTGCCAGCGCGAACGCATGCCGCCACGGCACATCGGGATCCTGCGCGCCCTGCAGGATGTGGATCGGACACCCCACTTCGATGGCGCTGCCGAGCAGCAGATGGTTGCGGCCCTCCTCGATCAGGGCGCGGGTGATCGGATAGGGCTCGCCGTAGGCCGACGGCCGCAGCCAGACGCCTTTGGTTTCGATCTCCTGCCGCGCTTCGGGGGAAAACCCTTTCCACATCAGTTCTTCGGTGAAATCCGGCGCCGGCGCGATCAGCACCAGCCCGGTCATCGACGCGCGGCTTTCCGGACGCCTTGCCATTTCGCGCGCCAGCAATAGCGCTATCCAGCCGCCCATCGACGAGCCGATCACGACCTGCGGGCCGGTGCAGAACCGATCGAACACCGCGATGCTCTCTTCCAGCCAGCGCCCGATGGTACCATCAACGAACGCGCCGCCGGATTCGCCATGGCCGGAATAATCGAACCGGACGCAGGCGCGATTCCGCTCCGCGGCCCAGGCATCCAGCGCGATGGCTTTGGTGCCCTTCATGTCCGAATTGAAACCGCCCAGCCAGAACAGCCCGGGCACGCCGCCGGCGCGGGCGCGCACGGCGATGCTGCGTCGGCTATTCTCCTTGCCAACCTCGACGAAGGTGGGTTCCTGATCGGGTGCGGCGGAATTGGTCATGAAGGGTTACTCTTGTTCGCTGCTGTTTGAGTGAGCACGCGCGATCCGTCAACGGACGCCGATACCGTTTAAAAGCCGAGCGCGCCGCTTGCGAAGCGAACCCTTGCCCTCTATGTGGGCTGATCTGAACATTCCGGGCCGTTGAGCGTTGTGTGGCGTGACCAAAATGCCTCGCATTTGACGGTTTTCGGGCGCGGGTGCGCGAGTTTGCTTGCCCGCTGAGCCTTATTGCTTCAAACTGTCGGCTTCATTCACAACTTTGGAGAGTTACCCATTCGCCGTCCCAACAGAGCCCCGCCCGCCGCCACCAAAGACGGGCCGCGCACCAACGATGAAATCCGCAATGCACAGGTTCAGCTGATCGATCAGAACGGCTTAAACCACGGCACGGTCGAAACAGCGGCCGCCGTTAAGATGGCCCTCGAAGCGGGCATGGATCTTGTGGAGATTTCACCGAACACCAATCCTCCCGTTTGCAAGATCATGGATTACGGGAAGTTCAAATATTCGGCACAGAAAAAAGCCGCCGAAGCCCGCAAGAAACAGAAGGTCGTCGAGATCAAGGAGATCAAGCTGCGGCCGATGATCGACGATCACGATTACGACGTGAAGATGCGGGCCATGCAGCGGTTTTTCGAAGAGGGCGACAAGGTCAAGATTACCTTGCGCTACCGCGGCCGCGAGATGGCCCATCAGGAAATCGGCACCAAGCTTTTGGATAAGGTGAAGGCCGATGTCGCCGAGTTCGCCAAGGTCGAACAGGACGCCCGTTTCGAGGGTCGCCAGGTGGTGATGGTTCTGGCGCCGCGCTGATCAATAGCGGCCCTTTGTGTTTGTGAAATTTGAGCCCAACCGGAACACGGCCCGTCAGATCATCTGGCGGGCCCTTTTCTTTCGCGGATGGTCCGATCCGCGTCGCCTGCCAGCGGCCGCTGCAAAAGCTGCTGGATACGATGCTGCTCCAGCGGTCGACTCCAGCCTGCCGCTGCCGGTAACGGCCCCAACCATGCTATTTCGGTTCCATTGTTCGTCGTTGCCAATCCGGCTTGGCTCTGCCATAAGCGCAACCTCATCGCCCGGCTGATCAAGGGCTGCCGTGGTCGATGCCCATGCTGGTTGTTTCGTTTCGGAAATAATCGAGCATTTTCAACGCTCTAACGAGCATTTTAGCCGACCGGACGCCTTCACGGGCGTTTTCGTGTTGCGGCAACAGGAGAGCCAAATGCCCAAGCTGAAGACCAAGTCCGGCGCTAAAAAGCGCTTCAAGGTGACTGCCACCGGCAAAGTAGTGGCCGCCCAGCGCGGCAAGCGCCACGGCATGATCAAGCGGACGAAGAAGCAGATTCGTCAGCTTCGCGGCACCCGCGTGCTGTTCAAGACCGACGGCGACAACATCAAGAAATATTTCTTGCCGAACGCCTGATCGCAGAACGCGATCGCAATTCCATTTGCCGAGCCGCGTCCGCGCGGCGATCCGTCACCCATTTTTCATATGAAGGAGACCAGTCATGTCTCGCGTCAAACGCGGTGTGACCTCTCACGCCAAGCACAAGAAAGTCTACAAGGCCGCCAAGGGCTTTTATGGCCGCCGCAAGAATACCATCCGCGCCGCCAAGGCCGCGGTCGACAAGGCCGGGCAGTACGCCTTCCGCGACCGCAAGCGCAAGAAGCGCACCTTCCGCGCGCTGTGGATCCAGCGCCTCAATGCCGCGGTACGTCCGTTCGGCATGACCTACAGCGTCTTCATCAACGGTCTTTCCAAGTCGGGCATCACGGTGGACCGCAAGGTCTTGTCGGATCTCGCCATCAACGAGCCGGCGGCGTTCCAGGCGATCGCTGAAAAGGCCAAGGCCGCGCTGGCGGCTTAAATCTGGATCGCTGCGGCGTCTTGCAACTCCGGTGTCATGCCCCGCGCAAGCGGGGCATCCAGTAACCACCGACCAACATTTTGACCCCGGGGGTTACTGGATCATCCGCTTTCGCGGATGATGACGGCCTCGTGCTGGACTACGCGCGCGCTCCCAACAGGTGACCGTCGCCATGTCCGACCTCGCTCAACTCGAATCCCAGGTTCTCACCGACATCGCCGCCGCCGATAACGAGGCCGCGCTGGAAGCCGTGCGGGTCGCGGCGCTCGGCAAGAAGGGTTCGATCTCCGCGTTGCTGGCAACGCTCGGCAAGATGTCGCCGGACGAGCGCAAGACGCAGGGAGCTGCGATCAATCTTGCCAAGGACAAGGTCACGCAGGCGCTGACCGCGCGCCGCGACATCCTGAAATCGGCGGCCCTTGACGCGCGGCTTGCGTCGGAGACCATCGACGTCACGCTGCCGTTGCGGGAAAGCCCGGCCGAGCAGGGCCGGATTCATCCGCTCAGCCAGGTGATGGATGAGCTGACGACGATTTTCGCCGACATGGGATTTTCGATCGCCGAAGGTCCCGACATCGAGACCGACGACTACAATTTTACAAAACTGAATTTTCCGGAAGGGCATCCGGCGCGGGAAATGCACGACACGTTCTTCTTCCAGCCGAAGCAAGACGGCTCGCGCATGCTGTTGCGCACCCACACCTCGCCGGTGCAGGTGCGCACCATGCTGACCCAGAAGCCGCCGATCCGCATCGTCTGTCCGGGCCGCACCTACCGCATCGATTCCGACGCCACCCATACGCCGCAGTTTCACCAGGTCGAGGGCCTCGTCATCGACAAGGGCTCGCATCTCGGTCATCTCAAATGGATCCTGCACGAATTCTGCAAGGCGTTCTTCGAGGTCGATCACATCAATATGCGATTCCGGCCGTCGTTCTTCCCGTTCACCGAGCCGTCACTCGAGGTCGATATCCAGTGCCGGCGCGACAAGGGCGAGATCCGCTTCGGCGAAGGCGAGGACTGGCTGGAGATCCTCGGCTGCGGCATGGTGCATCCGAATGTGCTGCGCGCCTGCGGCATCGATCCCGACGTCTATCAGGGCTTTGCCTGGGGCATGGGCATCGATCGTATCGCGATGCTGAAATACGGCATGTCCGATCTGCGGCAATTGTTCGAGAGCGACGTGCGCTGGCTCAATCATTACGGCTTCAAGCCGCTTGACGTCCCGACGCTGGCGGGAGGATTGAGCTCGTGAAATTCACGCTTTCCTGGCTGAAAGAACATCTCGACACCGACGAGCCGCTGGAAAAACTTGCCGACAAGCTCACCATGATCGGGCTTGAGGTCGAGGATATCGAGGACAAGGCGAAAGCGCTGGCGCCGTTCACCATCGCGCGCGTGATCTCTGCCGAACAGCATCCCAATGCGGATCGCTTACGGGTCTGCATGGTCGATACCGGTGACGGCGGCGCGCCGGTGCAGGTCGTCTGCGGCGCGCCGAACGCACGCGCGGGTCTTGTCAGCGTGTTCTCCCCGCCCGGCACCTTCATCCCCGGCAAGAACATCACGCTCGGCGTCGGCACGATCCGGGGCGTCGAGAGCCGCGGCATGCTGTGCTCGGCGGCAGAACTGCAACTCTCGGAAGATCACGACGGCATCATGGAGCTGCCGGCCGACGCGCTCATCGGCGCCGGCTATGTGCAGTGGGCGCAACTTGGCGATCCCGTGATCGAAATCAACCTGACGCCGAACCGGCAGGATTGCACCGGCGTGCACGGTATCGCCCGCGATCTCTCGGCCGCCGACATGGGCAAGTTCAAAGACCCGGGGATCAAGCAGATCAAGGGCGAATTCCCCTGCCCGGTGAAAGTGACCGTCGAAGACGCCAAGCTTTGTCCGGGCTTCGCGCTGCGGCTGGTGCGCGGCGTCAAGAACGGCCCGTCGCCGGAATGGCTGCAAAAGCGGCTCACATCGATCGGCTTGCGGCCCATCAACGCGCTGGTCGATATCACCAATTTCATGACCTACGACCGCGCCCGGCCGTTGCATGTGTTCGACGCGGCCAAGGTAAAAGGCAATCTCACGGTGCGGCGCGCCCGCGACGGCGAAACGCTGCTGGCGCTCGACGGCCGCACCTACACGCTCGACAGCAGCGTCTGCGTCATCGCAGACGACCACGGCGTCGAATCGCTTGCCGGTATCATGGGCGGCGAAGCCTCGGGCTGCTCGGAAGAAACCACCGACGTACTGATCGAATCGGCGCTGTGGAACGAGATCAACATCGCGCAGACCGGCCGCAAGCTCGGCATCAATTCGGATGCACGCTATCGTTTTGAGCGCGGTGTCGATCCGGCCTTCATGGTGCCTGGGTTGGAGATGGCGACGCGACTGGTCCTGGAACTGTGCGGCGGCACGCCATCGGAAAACGTCGTCGTCGGCAACGCCTTCGGCGACGATCGCGTGATCGATTTTCCGCTGACCGAGGTCAAACGCCTCGCCGGGATCGATGTGCCGCTGCCGGAGATGAAACGTATTCTGAGCCATCTCGGCTTCATGGTGGCCGGCAACGGCCCGGTGGTGAAGATCGCGGTGCCCTCCTGGCGCACGGACGTGCACGGCAAGGCCGATATCGTCGAGGAAATCGTGCGCATGGTCGGCGTCGACAAGGTGCCGATGACGCCGTTCGAGCGCGGCGACGCGCCGCGCAAGCCGATCCTCACCGCCATCCAGCTACGCACCCGCCGCGCCAAGCGCGCGCTTGCTGCGCGCGGCATGGTAGAGGCGGTGACGTGGTCGTTCATCTCAAAACCGCATGCCGAGTTGTTCGGCGGCGGACAAGCTGAACTCACGCTCGCCAATCCGATCGCGTCCGATTTGTCGGACATGCGGCCGAGTCTGCTGCCGGGTCTGGTCGCGGCAGTTCAAGCCAACAGCGATCGCGGCTTTCCGGATGTAGCGCTGTTCGAAGTCGGGCAGATCTTCAAGGGTGACAAACCTGAGGATCAACTGATCGCGGCCGCCGGCGTTCGTCATGGTTTTGCATCGGGCAGGGGCATGGGCCGCCACTGGTCCGGCTCGGCAATGGCCGATGCCCTCGACGCCAAGGCCGATGCCTTCGCGGTGCTATCCGCCGCCGGCGCGCCGATGCAGGCGCTGCAGGTTGTGCCCGGCGGCGCCAACTGGCTGCATCCCGGACGTTCCGGCACCATCCAGATCGGTCCGCAGAACGTGCTGGGATATTTCGGCGAGCTGCATCCGCGCGCGGTTGAAGCGCTTGGCGCCGATGGCCCGTTGATCGCGTTTGAGGTGATCCTCGATCGAATTCCCGACGCCAAGCGGAAACCGACCCGCGCCAAGCCGGTGCTTGAATTGTCACCGTTCCAGCCGGTGTCGCGCGACTTTGCCTTTATCGTCGATCGCAGCGTCAGGGCCGGCGATATAGTGCGGACCGCGCAAGGCGTCGACAAGAAGCTGATCACGGATGTCACAGTGTTCGACGTCTATGAGGGCAAGGGCATCGAGGACGGCAAGAAGTCCATTGCCATCGCCGTGACGATCCAGCCCCGCGAAAAGACCCTGACCGACCAGGAGATTGACGCGGTCGCGGCCAAGATCGTGGCCGAGGTGACGAAGAAGACCGGCGGCACGTTGCGCGGATGACACTGAGGCGTGCGAAGCAGTTTTCGGAAAACATCGTGCTTCAGACGTTCCACGCATGAGCCTCACCGGCCTCATCCCGACGGATGTCAGTATCAACGCCGCCATCGCCATCTCCGTGGTCGCGTTCGTGTCGGGAACGGCGCGCGGATTTTCCGGTTTCGGCTCCGCGCTGATTTTCATGCCGCTGGCGAGCAGCATGGCGGCGCCGCGCCTTGTCGCAGCCCTGCTGCTGATCATCGATTTCGTCGCGGCGGCGCCGCTGATTCCGAATGCGTGGCGGCATGCCGACCGCAAGGCGACCGCAGTCATGGTGCTCGGCGCGCTGGTCGGCGTGCCCTTGGGGACTTACTTCCTCATCCGGCTCGATCCCGTGACCACACGCTGGATTATCTCCGGGTTCGTGTTCGCGCTGCTGATTCTGCTGCTCTCAGGCTGGCGCTATCGAGGAGAAGACCACCCTGCGATTTCCGCCGGCATCGGCGGGTTGTCCGGCTTCTGCAGCGGGCTGGCGCAGACTGGCGGGCCACCGATTGTGGGCTATTGGCTCGGCCGACCCATTGCCTCGGCAATTGCGCGCGCCAACATCCTGCTGTTTTTTGCGGCCTCGGACTTCTTTTCCGCGGTGAGCTATGCATTGACCGGCCTGATCTCCTCCGACGCGATCCGATTTTCATTTCTGATCGGTCCGGTCTATGCCATTGGCGTCTGGTTCGGCGCCTCGTTGTTCGGCCGCGCCAGCGAGACGCTGTTCCGTGCCATCTGCTACGTCCTGATCGCGGCCGCGGTCATCATCGGCTTGCCTGCGCTTGATGGCGTGCTTCGCTAGTCTAGATGCTTGCGCGGCGTGGACACGACGTTAGGGTCGCAGCAATTGATAACAATAAAGCCTCCGGGGAGAACACCATGATCGAGCGCCGCGATGTCCTTAAGCTAGCTATCGGCAGTGCCGCCGCGCTCGCCGCGCCGACGGCATTTGCGCAAACCCCGGCGAAGCCGCGCACCAGAATCGTGTTTCTCGGCACCAAGGGCGGACCGCGTATCGGGCTCAATGCCGCAAATCCCGCCAATCTCGTCGTCGTGAACGATACGCCGTTCGTGATCGATTGCGGTGCGGGCGTCAGCCATCAACTGGTCGCCGCCGGCGTCCCGATCCCATCGGTGAAATATATCTTCATCAGCCATCACCATTCCGATCATAATCTCGAATACGGCAACCTGTTTTACAACGCCTGGGCCGCCGGCCTCTCGACGCCGATCCATTCGTTCGGTCCCAAGGGCATCGAAGCGATGACCAGGACCTATTGGGAGCTGAACAAGTTCGACGTCGAGACCCGGATCGAGGATGAAGGCCGCCCCGATCCGCGCCCGCTTCTGATCGCCAAGGACATCACCGAGGACGGCGTGGTGCTGCAGACATCGGACGTGAAGGTGACGGCGTTCCGCACGCCGCATCCGCCGATCACCGATAATTTCGCCTACAAGTTCGAGACGCCGGATGGCACCATCGTATTTTCCAGCGACACTGCCTACAATCCGAAGCTCGCGGAATTCGCCAAAGGCGCCGACGTGCTGGTGCACGAAGCGCTATATGTACCCGCGGTCGATCGGCTTGTGATCAAAACCAAGAATGGCGCGACGCTGAAGAAACATCTGCTCGACAGTCACACCGCCACCGAAGACGTCGGCCGCATCGCCGCTGCCGCCGGCGTGAAGGTGCTGGTGCTCAGCCATTTCGTGCCGGGCGACGATCCGCTCGTGACTGACGATGACTGGACCGCGGATGTGAAAAAGAATTTTTCCGGCCGGATCATCGTCGCCAAGGATCTGATGCAACTGGCGCTGCCGGTGTAGCGGCGCTCTGAATCCCAACATCGTCATTCCGGGTTCGCGCGCTGCGCTCGCGCCCCGGAATGACGACTGTATTATTGCATCATCGATGGGATTAAGCGGCGTCAATGCTCCAGCATCAAATCGCAGTAGCCGTAACCATCGCGTTCGATGCGCTCGCCGGCGGCGACCGCGAGGCGGTGCGTGAAGATCGGCCCCGCCACCACGCAGGTATGAAACTCGCCGTTCTCGCCGCAGGGGTCGACGCCCTCTGGTAAATCCGCCAGCAATTGCCCATCGAATTTACGCCCCGCAAATTCCGCCGGCAGCTTTTTCAGATCCACGGTCGCGAGATAAGCCTCCAACCCGCTTGCGATCATCGCATGCGCCAGCGGCAAGGTCGGCCTTTCCCACAGCGGAAACACCGGCGTGATGCCAGTACCCGCGAGCTTTTGTTCGCGGTAGGCCCTGATATCGCGAAGAAACAGATCGCCGAAGATGATGTGGGTGATGCCGTCACTGACGGCCTCGGCGACGGCTTCGCCCATGCGCGCTTCGTAAATCGCATTCGGGCAGGGATAGGGGATCGGCACGATGCGCTGCGGCAATCCCGCCGCCTCGCATTGCGCGCGCAGAATCTCCTGCCGCACGCCGTGGATCGACACCCGGCCAAAGGTTTCGGTCACCGTCGTCAACGCGCCGACAACGTCGAATTCACCGGCGCGCCGGACCTCATGCAGCGAAAACGCGCTGTCCTTGCCGCTCGACCAGGAGATCAGTGCCTTCGGGTGCGGCATCAATCGATCGGGGACGCCGGTATCGGCGCCGTGCGGCGCCGTTGCCTCGGCGCTCGTGCTGGTGCCTCCACCGGACTGGCATTTTTAATCGCACCGATTTTTTGTAGCGCCGCGTCGGCTGCGCGCTCGCCGCTCTCCCACGCGCCGTCAACGGTACCCCATAGCGTTTCATGGGTTGCCTCGCCGGCGAGGAACATGCTGCCGATCGGCTCCGTCAAAATTTTTCGCGACGGCTGACCGCCTGGCACGGCCGACGACATCGCGCCGAGCGCAAACGGCGCGGCATTCCAGCGCGTAACGCTGGTTTTCTTGATACCAGCGGCTGCTTCGCTGCCGAACAGCTTGGTCAACCACTCCACCGCGAACGCTGCCATGGCCGGCTCGCCCTGCGCGGAGAGATCGCGGCCGAACGAGCCCGCGACATCGATCACGCACAGCGACGACAAGCCTATATTGGCGAACAAGAGTGCCGTTCGCGTGGAACTGCTCTGCTCAATGATAATGTCGTCGCGCGCAAGCCCGAGCGGATTGCCCGGCAATTGCACCGCGATACGATCATAACTGCCGAGGCTGAGCTTTGCCGCGGCATCGAGATGGCGCTTGGGAATATCCGGCGTGAATTTGATATTGCCCGCGGCCAGCACGTTGCTCGACACCGTGATGATGGCCGCGCGTGCGGCGATCTTGCCCGCCGGCGTTTCCACCGTGACATCGCGTCCGCTCCAGGCGATGCGATTTGCCGGCGTCGACAGCAACAGCGGGACTGCTCCGCCAAGCTTCGCGATCAGCGTGCCCAGACCCTGGCGGCAGCCGATCGCGGCATTGCGATCCTGCGCGCGGGCCCTGTCGATGACCGAGATATCTTTCAGATCCTTCCCCGTGGCGTTGGCGCCGAGCACGAATTCCGCCGTTCCCGCCCAGTCGCCGAGGTCCTTTGGCAGCACGGAAGCGCAGGATACATCGGCCTTGCCCCGCGAGGCGTCGTCGATGGCGCGGTTGGCGCGCACCAATGCGGCGAGCAATTCCTCGGTTTCGCCGGCCCGCGCGTTGCGGCGGCCGATGCGGATTTTCTGGCCCAGCGGCGCCGGTGAGATGTCGAGCCCGGCATTGCGCGCGAGCTTGATCATCGGGTTGGTATCGGGATTGTGCATCCACCGCGCGCCGCGATCGAACGGCACTTCGAATGTCGTGCTATCGGTGAGGCAGCGGCCTCCGATCTGGCCCGCCGCCTCGACCACGATGACCCTGCGGTTCGCAGCCTGGATACGCCGCGCCGCAGCAATGCCGGCCGCGCCGGCACCAATCACGACAATGTCAGCATCGCGCGGCAATGGCGCCCCCCATGCCCTGACGCCGAGTGCCGGCGTCACCGCAACAGCCGCGGACGCCGACAGGAAATCGCGGCGCGTCATTGTCATGTCATGGTTTCCAAAGCTTTGAAAAAGTAGAGAACACCTAGCGAACTTGCCGTGTCCGGGCACGGGCAGCAACCGTCATGGTGAATCAATCATGATTGATCACTCTCATGCATGAACCAAATTGCAACGGCTTTCGACCATGATAAGGAAGGGGAAAAAGCGGCTGGAAAGGCCGCTGGGGGAAAAACATGGGCGTCATGCTCGATACCGTCGGCAAGCTGATCGCGGGCTACCTTCAGAAGGAACTGCCGGGCTATGAGCCGTTCACGCCGAGCGACCCGGAACATTTGCGCGGCGTCATCGAGCAGGGCGATGTCCTGCTGGTCGAGGGCAACAACCGGGTTTCCGGCATCATCAAATACCTCACCCAGTCCACCTGGTCGCATTCCGCGCTTTATGTCGGTCCGATCGACGGCGCGGCCGAACCCGACGGCGAGGCCCACGTCCTGATCGAGGCCAATATCGGCGAAGGCGTGACCTCGGCGCCGCTGTCGAAATACTTTCCCTATCACACACGGCTGTGCCGACCGGTCGGCCTGTCGTTCGAGGACCGCAACACGGTGTGCCGCTACGCCATCAACCGGATCGGCTTCGGTTACGACACCAAGAATATCCTCGATTTGATGCGGTACCTGATTCCGCTGCCGATACCGCAACGCTGGCGGCGACGAATGATCGCGTTCGGCTCGGGCGATCCGACCAAGATCATCTGCTCCGCGCTGATCGCGCAGGCCTTCGACGCCGTGCGTTATCCCATCCTGCCCAAAATCACGCGTGCCGGCAGCAAGCGGGCCCGGCGTGAAATCCTCCACATCCGCGATTCATCGCTGTACATGCCACGCGATTTCGACATCTCGCCCTATTTCGAAGTCGTCAAACCCACCATCGTGCAAGGCTTCGACTACACAACCTTGCACTGGGCCGATAGACAAAAACCGCTCCGGGAGGTAGCGGGCGAATTCGGTATCTTTCCAGAAGCGATCGAGTCACCGCCGCTTGTTCCTGAAGAGATTGACCAAGAGGCGCCGCTTCCGGCTGAAGAAATAGCAGGCGCTGCTGAGGAAACGACGCTGGTCGAGCGCGTCACGGTGTCCGAGCATTTTATGGTTGTCGAATACGTGCCGGTTTGCCCGCCCGAACGTCGTGCCCGAGCGTCCGAGGGGATGCCGGAGTTGGCCGCGTAGCCGCAGAACGCTCGTCACTTCGCCTTTTGCAGCTTGGTGATCGTTATTCCCGCACTCACGCTTTCGGCTTCGAACTGCACCTTGTCACCGACCCTCATCTGCTTCAGCGTCGCAGGGTCCTGAACGTCGAACACCATCGTCATGCACGATGACGAAGACGTGGGAAAACTAAATCCCCTTTTAATCGATCCCGCCGGCACAGCGCATTATGTCGTTTGCGGACGGTCATCGCGGGCTCGCATGACACAGCAAAGGAGTAAAGCTATGATTACAAAACGTTTCGTCCTGGCCACATCAATGATGATGTTCGTTGTGATGTCGGGACAAGCCTATGCAGGTACAACAATTTCGGACAAGCGGTATTGGCCAAGTGAAGCTAGCTCGGCGAACCAGAATGCGGTCCAGCGCCCCGAAAACGCTTCCGATTCAGCGGAGACGCCGCGAGGAATCGAAGCCATTGGGCAATCCTATCAAGGTGGACCGAAGGGGAATTATTAAGCGACATTGTGTTCGTGGAAATGCGGGCACGCTCATTACGATCGGCGTGCCCGCGCTGCGTTTTTTAACTCTCGGCGCGACCTGTCACAGCCATCAATTCCGATACTTTTCCGCTGATCGACCTTGTCAGGCAGCCGCGGCGGAACTTCTGCTGGGCAGTCCGGCGCGGGCCAGTCCGCCATAGAGCTGCTCGTTGGGCATTTCCGAACGCAGGATCGAGCGCACCGCGACCAGTCTGTCGATGTCAATGGCGGTGGCAAATCCCTTGCTCTCGCAAAGAAACACCAGATCCTCGAATACCACGTTGCCGGTAGCGCCAGGCGCGAACGGGCAACCGCCGAGGCCGCCGAGCGAGCCGTCAAGGATGCGCGCGCCCGCGTCCAACGCCGCCGACGCATTGGCGATTCCCATTCCCCTGGTGTCGTGCAGGTGAACGAAGATCGGCCTTGATCCGGCCAGTTTGACGGCCGCTTTGGTCAGTTCGCCCACCTGCTTTGGGCCGGCATAGCCGACGGTGTCGGCAATACCGACCGCATCGACGCCGGCCTCAAAACACTTCTCGACCAGGCGGAGCACCTCGTTCGGATCGACCGGTCCGGCAATCGAACAACCCAACGCCATCGAGATCGCCGCGTTCACAATCGGCTTGTGGGCGCTCGCATCGCGCAAGTCGCAAAGCCGTTTGACATTGGCAATGGCCGCTTCGCGCGACCGGTTGGCGTTCGCCTGGCTGTGTTCTTCCGTTGCCGAGACCACCGAGGCAATTTCGGCGACGCCTGATGCCAGCGCTTCGTTGACGCCGCGTTCGTTGAGCGCGAGCACGATTCCGTGCGCGCCCGGAAGCGATGCGACGGTCTGGATGACATCGCGTATATCGGCGAATTGCGGAAATGTTTTTGCAGGCAGGAAGGAACCTACCTCGAAATGCCGCGCGCCGGCGGCGTATTCGTCGCGGACCCAGCGTTGCTTGGCTGCGGTCGAAGGAAACGTCTTCACCAGCTGCAGGCCGTCTCGCAAACCGACTTCGCGCAGGATCACGCGATCTTCGGGATAGATTTCCTGAACTCGGCTCATGCGCGCCTCACTGCGGCTTTGCCGGTTGGGGAAAATTGTTGCTGTTCGAGCTCGGCGCGAACCGCTTCGGTGTCGGCGCCAAGCACCGGCACTTTGAGTCCTTCGCCTAGATTGCCACCGTTCCATTCGACGGGTAACGCCGGAACACGAAACGGCTTGCCGTTCGCGTTGGTGTTGTTGACGAGCCCGCCGGGGCGCAGCACGTGCGGATCATGCAACAGGTCTTCCGGGCGATTGATCGGCGAGAAGCAGATGTTCAGCCGGTCGAGTTTTGCAGAGAGCTCTGCCACATTCCAGCGTTTGATCTCTTCGGTCACCCGCGGGATGATTCTCGCGCGCGCCAAAATCCGGTCGGTGGTCGTGAGCAAGGTGGGGTCGTCGGCAAAGTCTTTCAGACCGAATTCCCGGCAAAAACTCTGCCAGTGGCCTTCGGTCACCACACCGATGAAGATGCGCTCTCCGCCCGCGGTCTCGAAAATATCGTAGATCGGCCACGCATGTTCCCGCTCCGGCATCGAGCGCGGTTTGTTGCCGGTCATCTCGTACTCGACCATGTGCTGGGCGACGAGGAACAGGCAGTTTTCAAATAATCCGATGCGAATGTCTGCGCCGCCGGTGCCCGCGGAGCCGCTGCGCTTCTGGTAGAGCGCGGAGAGTATCGCGATCACCCCGAACATGCCGCCCATGATGTCGTTGGCGGATGAGCCGACGCGCTGCGGCTTGGCCACCGTCCCGGTCATGGCGGCAAGCCCGGACATCATCTGCACGACTTCGTCGAGCGCGGGACGATGTTCGTAGGGACCTGACAGAAAGCCCTTGTGCCCCGCGACGATCAGATGCGGATATTTTCGCCGCAATTCATCCGTGCCGAGCCCTTGCTTTTCCAGTTGCCCGTCGCGGAAATTTTCCAGAAACACATCGGCGCTGGCCAGCAGCCGGTGCATGGTCTCGCGATCGTCCGCTTTTGCGAAATCGAGGACGACGCTGCGTTTGCCGCGGTTGAACAACGGAAAGAACGAAGTTCCCATACCGCCGAGGCTGCGGGTCTTGTCACCGGCGGGCGGCTCGACCTTGATGACCTCGGCACCGAGCTGCGCCAGTATCATGCCGCAGGTCGGCCCCATTACCATGTGGGTCATTTCGACGACCCTCACGCCCGCCAGGGGCAGTTCCGTCCCGGTCATGTTGTCTCCCATGCTCTCTGGGTCATCGGCCACGCCTCAAGAATAGGAAAGTAAGCCGTCCCGCGCCATTCGGAAAATATAATCTGTCGAATGATGTATTCTCCGTTCCAGAACGCAGATTTGATCGTTTCGCGCCAACTTCTGATGTCGACGTGATTTGCGGCGCGAACATTGTTGTCGATATGTTCGTCAGGATTTACGGGTCGCAAATGCCAGACATCGGCCACCCGGCACGCTTTCCAAAGAGAAGATGACCGGAAACCCAGGCGGCACTGCACCATGCATGTCCGCGAGGTCTTCTGGGGAGGACATCATGAGCGCGACCGGCATCGACAGCGAATGTGATCTTCCCGCGGCGCGCACTGGGCCGGACGAGATATCCCGGCGGCTCGAAGCCCTGCCCGCCTCATCGTATATGTGGCGCCTTGTGATTTTGCTGTCGCTCGGCGGCTGCTTCGAAATGTACGACCTGTTCTTGACCGGCTATATCGCGCCGGGTCTCACCCGCAGCGGCCTGCTGACCGCCACGACGCAGGCCTTTTTCGGCTTTTCGGGAATCGGCGCATTCGTTGCGGCGACCTTTGGCGGACTGTTTGCCGGCACCTTCTTTCTGGGCTTTCTGGCCGACCGGTTTGGGCGGCGGTCGATCTTCACCTATGCGCTGCTCGTCTACTCCGCGGCGTCGGTCGTGATGGCGTACCAGACCACGTCAGGCGGCGTCCTGTTATGGCGTTTCATCGCGGGAATCGGGATCGGCGTCGAGATCATCACCATCGACGCCTATATCACCGAACTGGTGCCGAGCTGGATGCGCGGCCGCGCCTTTGCCGTCAATCAGGCGGTCATGTTCATTGCGATTCCCATCGTTGCGGCTCTCGCGTGGTGGCTGGTGCCGCTGTCGCCCTACGGCACCGATGGATGGCGTTGGGTGGTATTGATCGGCGCCGCCGGCAGCATGGTGATCTGGATCCTGCGGCTGATGGTGCCGGAAAGCCCGCTCTGGCTGGCGCGCCAGGGCCGAACCGAGGAGGCCGTGAAAATCCTCGCGACACTCGAAGCGTCCGCGGGCGTGAAGCCCGCGCATCCGCAACGACGCGTCAATGCCATGCCCGCCGGCGCGGAAGCGGCGAAGGTCGGCTATGCGGACCTGTTCAGGCCGCCATATCTGCCGCTGGTCGTGCTGTTCATGGTGTTCAATTTCTGCCAGGCTTTCGGCTTCTATGGTTTCGCCAATTGGGTGCCGACATTGCTGGTCGAAAAAGGCATCACCGTTACAAAGAGCCTGGAATATTCCTTCATCATCGCGTTCGCCTATCCAATCGCGCCGTTGCTCGCCGCGAGCTTTGCCGACCGGTTCGAGCGCAAATGGATCATCTGCGGCGCGGTTGCCGCAGTCGGATGTTTCGGCATCGCGTTTTCGCAATTGACGCAACCCGCGTTGCTGATCCTGTGCGGCGTGCTGATCACTGCGGCGAACACGATCATGTCCTATGCCTATCACGCCTATCAGACCGAGGTGTTCCCGACCTCAATCCGTGCGCGGGCGTCGGGCCTCGTTTATTCGATAAGCCGGATCAGTGCGATGTTCTCGGGCTTCATCATCGCCTATGTGCTGCGCGAGGCCGGCGTCGGCGGCGTGTTCGGGCTGATCACCTCAGCGATGATCGTCGTCATCGTCACGATTGCAACCTTCGGCCCGAACGTGCGCGGCAAGCCGCTCGACGCCTGATCGAACCCGCCCGCGCTGTTGCCGAACGCCAGATCGCGTCGGCGCTGCTGACCTGAACTTATTTACCCGCCTTTGAGCACGAGGGTAACGTCGTACACGCCCCGATCCTCGGGGTCTGTCTTGATCTCGAACCCCAGTTCACGGCACATTTTCAGCATGACGGAATTTTCCTGGAGGACCTGGCCGTGGATGCGGCTCAGGCCTTCGGACCTGGCATATTCGATGATCAGTTGCATCAGGGCCCAGCCCAGGCCTTTGCCCTTGAGATCCGAGCGCAGCAGGATCGCGTACTCACCGGTCTCGCGGGTCGGACCGAGGTGGAGACGAACGACGCCAAGCAGCTCGTCGCTGGCTTCATCGATGGCGACAAAGGCCATCGCGCGCTCATAATCGAGTTCCGTCAGGCTGGCGATGAATTGATGCGAGAATTCCTTGATGGAATCGAAGAAGCGGAGCCGCAGATCTTCCTTGCTTACATGTGCCAGAAGGTCGCGAATCAGGAACTCGTCATCCGGTCTGATCGGCCGGACAAATATCCGCCAGCCATCCCCGAGAACAAGGTGCCGCTGCCATTGCAGATGGATCGATCGAACATTTGATATCACGACACCAAAGCTAGCACTTATTGCTGCGTCCGTCTGTCGGCGTCAGATTTTTTCTGCATTGGCTGGGGGCTGCGCATCGCCTGGATAGCCGACGGTGCGCCCCGCTCTTGCCGAACTCCGCGGGCATGTCTAACTCTCGCAGGGGTTTTTCGCAGAGGATAAAGCCACCATGCTAGACGCGGCCGTCAAGGCGCTTTCGCAAATCCTGTCGCCACCGATGCGTTCCATCCTGTGGCGATCGATCGGGCTGGCGCTGGTGCTGATCGTGGTTTTGGCGATCGGGCTGCAGCGGCTATTGAGCTGGTTCGCGGTCTCGGGCCAGGACTGGGCCGAGGCGATGCTGGGCCCCGGCTTCCATACGCCGCTCAATATTCTCGCATGGATCGTCTCAATCGCCGCCGGTCTCGGCGTCGTTTTCGGCGCGGTGTTCCTGATGCCCGCGATCACCTCGCTAGTGGCGAGCGTATTCGTCGACGAGGTCGCCGACCATGTCGAGCGCGAACATTATCCGGCGGAGCGTCCCGGCACCGCGCTGCCGTTGGGCGTTGCCATGACCGAGGGCGTCAAGACCGCGCTGCTCACGATCCTGGTCTATCTGATCGCGCTGCCGTTCGTCTTCTTCGCCGGCGCAGGCTTCATCGCGTTCTTCATCGCGACCGCATGGCTGCTCGGCCGGGAATATTTCGAGCTTGCCGCGATGCGGTTTCGCAGCCCTGCGGAAGCCAAGGCGATCCGCAAGCAGAACGCGGCGATCATATTCACCGCGGGGCTGGTGATCGCGGCGTTCGTGTCGATCCCGATCGTCAATCTGGCGACGCCGCTGTTCGGCATGGCGTTCATGGTCCACATGCACAAGCGGCTGTCCGGCCCGCGGCCGGAACTGATCGAGCCGGCCCGGAAGACGAGCGCGCCGGCGGCGTAGCCGTCGTCATCCTGAGGTGCGAGGCGGCCGTGTCAGTGCTGCGCCACCAGCGGGCATCCGCCTTCGCTCAGCGGGCGGAAGGCCTGATCGCTAGGGATCGTTCCCAGTATCTTATAATAGTCCCACGGCTTGGTGGATTCCGATGGCGTTTTCACCTGAGCAAAATACATGTCGTGAACCAGACGGCCGTCTTCGCGCAAATGTCCGTTCTTGACGTAGAAATCGTTGACCGGTTTCTCCCGCATTTTCGCCATCACCGCCTTCGCCTCGTCGGTGCCGGCGGCCGCAATGGCGGCAAGGTAATGGCGAATGGCCGAATAGGCGCTGGCCTGAACCATGGTCGGCATTTTCCCTTGCCGCTCAAAGAAGCGCTTCGACCAGGCTCGCGTCTCCTCATTGCGATCCCAGTAGAACCCGGTCACGAATTTCAGTCCCTGCGTGGCCTGAAGCTGCATGCTGTGAACATCGGACAGAAACACCAGCAAGGTCACCATCGTCTGATTTTTGGTCAGCCCGAATTCGTTCGCCTGCTTGATGGCATTGACCATGTCGCCGCCGCCATTGGCGAAGGCCACCACTTTCGCTCCTGATGCCTGGGCCTGCAGCAGATAGGAACTGAAATCCGCCGTGTTCAGTGGATGGCGCACGCTGCCAAGCACCTTGCCGCCGGCCGCCTGTACCGCGCTGGTCGCGTCGGCTTCCAGCGAATGACCAAAGGTGTAGTCGACCGTGATGAAGAACCAGGTGTCGCGCCCTTCCGCAACGATCGACTTGGCAAGGCTCGTGGTGAGCGCGTAGCTGTCATAGATCCAGGACGCTTCGGTCGGTGTGCATGATTTGCCGGTGAAGGCCGTACTGCCTACCGCGCCCGCGATCGCAATCCGGTTGCGTTCGGCGGCGAGCTGCTCGACCGCGAGCGCCACGGCCGAATTGTCGAATCCGATCGCCATGTCGACTTTACCGATCTCGAACCACCGGCGCGCAATCGCAGCCCCGATATCGGACTTGTTCTGATGATCGGCGAACACGATCTCGATGGGCTTGCCGAGCACGCTGCCGCCGGCATCCTCCACCGCCATGCGAGCGGCAGCGACCGTACCGGGACCGCCGAGATCGGCATAAAGGCCGGATTGATCGTTGAGCACGCCTATCTTGACGACATCATCCGAAATCTGCGCGTGCGCGGCAGGCGCTCCAAGGCTTACGACAAGGCACACGGCCGCGAGCGCCGAAATAAATTGCAATCGCACGACGTTCCTCCCTGGTGCGTGGCCCTTGATCCAGGCCTTGGCACATCGCGGAGCGTAAGCTTGGCCTTGTCAGCACACAAGGTGATCCATCCCGCGCCTATGGCCGGGACAATCTGAATCGTTGCATCAAGGCCTGCGCGTCAAGCGGCACAGGCGTGAAGGGCCCCGGAGGCGCTCGGGTGATCGGAATCACGAAAATCAGTGCGAGAACCGCAATCCAGAATGTCAGCCAGAAGCCGTCGATATAGGCAAGGACGTTCGACTCGCGCTGCACCAGCGCCGAGAGCGACCCCAAAGCTCGCGCCGGCGCGCTTGCTGCGCCGTGGGCTGCAAAGCTGCCCGAGAGTTGCTTGAGAATCCGGACGACGTCGGCACTGCCGTTCGCAAGATGCTGTCCGATGAAATTGGAATGGATTTGCTCGCGGACGCGCAGCCAGGTGCCCATCAGCGCCACGCCGATTTCAGCGCCGCCGAGCCGCATGATCTGGATGTAGGCCGCGAACGCCGTGGCGCGGGAAAAATCGGCATTGCACAGCGCGATAATGATGAGGGGCAGCAGCGTGAACGCCTGGCCGATCGATTGCAGCATCACGATCGGGATAAAATCGCCCAGCGCCCAGTCATGGGTCAGTTGCGTTCCAAGCAGGTTCGCCGTGGCAAAAGCCGACAAGCCGATGATCAGCACCCAGCGAGGATCGACATGCCTGAGCAGAAAGATCGACAGCGGCACCATCACGAGCATCGGCAGCGCGCCATAGACCAGCAGCAGCGTCCCGGTTTGTTCGGGACGCAGCGAGACGACGGTGCCAAGAAAGTTCGGAACCAGCGAAGAGTTCGACAGGCTGGCGAGCGTGTAGAGAAGAATACCCACCAGCGCGAGCCCGATATTGCGCGAGAACAGCACGTTGACATGGGCCCATGGCTGGCGCACGAGCGTCTCGTTGATGAGAAAGCCGACGCACAGCAGGCCGCCGCTCAACAGCAGCGCCATGACCGTGCCGGATTCCAGCCAGTCGAGGCGATTGCCCTGATCGAGACCCGCGTACACCATCGAAATGCCGGTGCCGAGCAGCAGCATGCCGCCCCAATCCGCATCCTGGAGCAGGGACCGGTTGACCTGTTCGTGAGGCGTCCCGAGATAGACCATCAATCCCATCAGCGGCGCGAGGATCACGTCCTGCCAGTACAGCCACTGCCATCCCCAGTGTTCGACATAAAACCCGACCATCGACGTACTGGTATCCAGCGCGAAGCCGACCCGAATTGAATAGATCGCGATCGCCGGCAGCCACCATTTGATCGGCAGATTGCGGAAGATGATCATCAGGGTCGCGGGAACGAACATGCCGAGCAACATGCCGTGGACGATGCTGAGCGCGATCAGCGCGTAGTAATCGCGGACAAACGGGATCACCAGCGAGATCAGGGCATAGACGAGGCTCGGAATTCCGAGAATGCGTCGCAGACCGAACGCGGTCGCGAGCCATGCCACGGCAGGCGCGATGAATATCTGGGAGCCTATCGCCGCCGTTGAGAGCCAGGCGCCCTCGTCGAAGCTCAGCGAAAAGGCGCCGCGCAGGTCAGGCAATCCGACCGAGGTCAGCCGGCTGTCGAAGTTTGCGAGAAAAGAGCCGAGCAGCACCGCGCCGACCGCGAACAACGGCTGAGGTGCGATACCACCGCGCGAGAGCGGCCCTTGGCCGGCACCGTCATTTCCCGCCATCCGTCCCCGCTTCATCGGTATGAATTCGGGTGACGACCGACATTCCCGGTAGCAGCCGCTCCAGCAGCGGCTGGCCCTTGTCGAGTTGAATCCGGACCGGGATGCGCTGAACCACCTTGGTGAAATTGCCGGTCGCGTTGTCGGGCGGCAACAGCGCGAATTGCGATCCGCTGGCGGGCGCTATCCGCTCGACGCGGCCATGCAGTGGCTGGTCCGGGAAACTATCGACGGTGACATCGACGGGTTGGCCGGGCCTTACCCGCGTGAGCTGGGTCTCCTTGTAGTTGGCAATCACGTACACATTCGGTAGCGGCACGACGTCGATGAGATTGCTCCCGATATTGACGTAGTCGTTTGGTTGAACTTGCCGCTCGCCAACGACGCCGTCGAATGGCGCGGCAATTTTGGTGTAACCAAGCTTGAGCCGGGCCGCGTCCAGCAAAGCCTTGGCGGCCTGCAGATCCGCCGCCCGCTGTTTCTTGGTCCCGGACAGCACCTCGAGCTGGTGACGCTGAGCTGCGATGAAGGCCCGGCTCGCCCGAACATCAGCCTGGGCGCGGGCGTAGCCTGCAGTGGCCTGTTCAAGCTTTTGCCGGGTGCCGGCTTCGGTCTGTGTCAGAGACTGTTGCCGCTCCTGCTCCTGGCGAGTTTCGACCTCCTGGGCGAGCGCGGACACCTGCTGCGCCTCGGCTTGCGCGATGGTCGCGTACTGCAACTCCACCTGGTTGGCGAGATTGTCGAGTGCCGCTTGCGCAGCGGCGACGCCGGCCTCCGCCTGGGCGACCTGGGCTTCGTAGTCGGCAGGATCGATCTGAACCAGCAGGTCGCCGGCCTTGACGCGCTGGAAATCATTCGCATTGACGATCAGAACCTCGCCGGCGACCCGGCTGCTCAGCCGCGTAAGCTCGGCCCTGACATAAGCGTCGTCCGTCGTCTGAATGACGGCGCGGCCGACCCATTCATCCCAGCGCAGCGTCGCCAGCGCGATAAATCCGAACGCAATCAGCACCGCGAACAATGGAATCGCGAGGCGGCGCCAGGAACTGTGCAAACCAGCCGGCTGTGTCGGCGCATTGGCGGCCGCGGGAGCGGCGGTCGAGGATGGTCCCGTCTGGCCCATGGCGGGCGCCGGGCTGATCTGATCCTGCTGACTCAAGGACGGCCCCTCTCTAACTCATCCCTCCCCGGCGAAGAGCCCAGGGAAGACTCCGCATGCCGAACGATGCGGACAGATATGGCAGATGGATATGACGGTGATCATGCCCTAAACCGTCTTCTCCGGCCAGCGGCAGAGATCGTTGATCAGGCACACCTCGCAGCGCGGCTTGCGCGCGAGGCACGTGTAGCGACCGTGCAGGATCAGCCAGTGATGCGCATGCAACATGAACTCGGCGGGAACCACGCGCTCAAGGCCAAGCTCGACTTCGAGTGGCGTTTTGCCCGGCGCCAGGCCGGTGCGGTTGCCGACGCGAAACACGTGCGTATCCACCGCCATGGTGTGTTCGCCGAACGCCATGTTGAGCACGACGTTGGCGGTCTTGCGGCCGGCGCCGGGCAGCGATTCAATCTCGGCGCGGGTGCGCGGCACCTCGCCGCCGAACTCGGCGATCAACTTCTCCGACAGCGCGATGACGTTCCTGGCCTTGTTGCGGTAGAGTCCGATGGTCTTGATGTATTCGCGTACTTTGTCTTCGCCGAGCGCCAGCATCTTCTGTGGCGTGTCGGCCACCGCAAACAGCGCGCGCGTCGCCTTGTTGACGCCGGCGTCGGTCGCCTGTGCCGATAACACCACCGCGACCAGCAGCGTGTAGGGATTGAGATGTTCGAGCTCTCCCTTCGGCTCGGGGTTGGCTTTCCGAAAGCGGCTGAACGCCTCGTAGATCTCCGCGGCCGTCCAGGGCTTGGTCGACGCCTTGGATTTGGTCGAAGCCTTGGTTGCCGCGCGCGCGGGCTCCAATTTGGCCGCAGCATTTTTCGCCGACGTGCCCCGCGCCGGGTTCTTGACGCGTTTAGCGACCGCGGGTTTCGGTTTGGACAGGGGTTTGCGGGTGATTTTCGGCATGATCCGGGTATACTGACACGGGATGACCGCAGGCAACGATTTTGATCCGGCGCCAGCGCAGCCTGAATTATTTTCGGCGCTGCTGACACCACACCGCTCGCTGAACCGCACTGGCTTTCTGGTGCTGATGGGGTTTCTCAGCGTGGTCAGCTTCGCCGCAGGCTTGGCGTTTCTGCTGATGGGCGCCTGGCCGGTAGTCGGCTTTTTCGGCCTCGATATTCTGCTGGTCTATTGGGCGTTCCGGGTCAATTTCCGCCGCGGCAGAGCCACCGAGGAAATTTTGGTGACGCCGTCCGAACTGCGCGTGCGGCGGGTCAGCCACCGAGGCCATGTGGTCGAATGGGTGCTCAATCCGCTGTGGGTGCAGCTCGATCAGAAGGCCCACGCCGAATTTGGCATCGAAAAGCTCTATCTGGTCTCGAGAGGCCGCCGCGTTTCGGTTGCAAGCTTCCTGGGACCCGACGAAAAGGCGAGTTTTGCCAAGGCTTTATTGGCAGCACTGCAGGCCGCCAAGCGCGGACCGACGTATAATCCGGTCTCATGAAAGGCTGTCAGGAATCGGGTGGTTTGGGCGCAGCACCCGGCCTACATCAGGACCATGATGAATCTTGCCATGAATGAGCACCGTCTCACCAAACCGGGCCCCCAGAACGCCGCGCTGCGCGACTATGATTCGGTGCGGCGGGCTATCGCTTTCATTTCGGGGCGCTGGCGCGCGCAACCGACCATCGAATCGATGGCGGATGCGGCGGGCGTGACGCCCGATGAGCTGCACCATCTGTTTCGCCGCTGGGCCGGGCTAACGCCTAAGGCCTTCATGCAGGCGCTAACGCTCGATCACGCCAAAGGCTTGCTACGCGATTCCGCCAGCGTGCTCGATGCAGCCCTCGACTCCGGGCTTTCGGGTCCGGGGCGGTTGCACGATCTGTTCGTCACTCATGAGGCGATGTCGCCGGGCGAATGGAAGAACGGCGGCGCCGGCATGACGCTGCGTTACGGATTTCACCCCTCGCCATTCGGCAACGCGATCGTGATCGCCAGCGGCCGCGGACTGGCCGGCCTTGCCTTCGCCGATTCCGGCGGCGAGCAGGCGTCGCTTGCCGACATGCAACGACGCTGGCCGCGTGCGACCTATGTCGAAGATCGCGACGGCACCGCCGCGCTGGCACAGCGCATCTTCGATACCAGGCTCTGGCGCGCCGATCAGCCGTTACGGGTGATCCTGATCGGCACCGACTTCGAAGTCCGGGTGTGGGAGACGCTGTTGAAGATCCCGATGGGCCGCGCGGTCTGCTATTCGGATATCGCGACCAAGATCGACAGCCCCAAAGCGTCGCGTGCGGTCGGCGCCGCGGTCGGAAAGAATCCGGTGTCGTTCGTGGTGCCGTGCCACCGCGCGCTCGGCAAAGGCGGGGCGCTGACCGGCTATCACTGGGGCATCACCCGCAAACAGGCGATGCTGGGCTGGGAGGCCGGGCAAGTGGGGATTCATTAGCGATCCAGCCGCTTCCAGAACACTGCGGTGTCGCAAAGCCGGCCATCCGGAAACAGCGCGTAGTCCGGAATGACGCCGGTGCGGGTCCAGCCCGCTCTCACATAGAGGCGATAGCCGTTTTCGCCCGGCACGGTATCAAGAACGAGAAGCCAGCGGCCTCGTCGCCTGGCTTCTTCCTCGACCTGCGCCATCAAGGCCGCGCCCACGCCGTGACCGCGCGCCGATCGATGCACCAGCAATTTCTTGATATCACTGCGATGCGGCTGATTGGGCGGCGTATCCAATCCGAGCTGGACAGTGCCGACAATCTTGCCGTCCAGCCGTGCCGCCAGCAATACGGTGTCTCCCGAGGCGACCGACGCCGCCACTTTCCGAAAGAAGACAAGCGCCTCGGCATGCGAGAACGGCGACATGAAGCTGACGCTGGCGCCGCCCTCGACACAGTCGGCCAGTACGGCCGCTAACTGATCCAGCGCAGTATCGGCGACCGGCGCTTCAAGAATTGCGATTTCAACTACGCTCACGCCGCCAGATCGAGCTTTGACGCTACGGTAGCGTCGGCATTGAGCCGATAGATGATCGGCACGCCGGTGGCGAGTTCGCGCGCCAAAATGCCTTCCGGCGTCAGCTTCTCCAGCACCATGATCAGCGCGCGCAGCGAATTGCCGTGGGCTGCGACCAGCGTGCGCTCGCCGCGCAATACGCACGGCAAAATCTCCTGAACGTAATAAGGCAGCGTCCGCGCCAGCGTGTCCTTCAGGCTTTCGCCACCGGGCGGCGGCACGTCGTAGGAGCGCCGCCAGACATGGACCTGCTGCTCGCCCCATTTCTTGCGGGCGTCGTCCTTGTTAAGGCCGGACAGATCGCCATAGTCGCGCTCGTTGAGCGCCAGATGTTTCCGGACCGGAATGCCGGTCTGGCCCAACTCCGTCAGCATCAGATCAAGCGTGTGCTGCGCGCGCGTCAGCACCGAGGTAAACGCGATGTCGAATGACAACCCCTGCGCTTTCAACTTGCGGCCGGCTTCCTTGGCCTCGGCGATCCCCTTTTCTGTCAGATCGGGATCCTTCCAGCCGGTAAAGAGGTTCTTCAAATTCCATTCGCTCTGGCCGTGGCGCACAAGCACGAGAAGGCGGTCGTTCATTCCTGATTTCCGTTCCGATTCCAACAGTCGCCAAATTCTCAGAAGTCGTTGAGCCCAAGCACATCGGCCATCGAATACAGCCCAGGCTTCTGATCGCGCGCCCATAGCGCGGCCTTGACGGCACCTTGCGCGAACATGGTCCGGTCCTCGGCCCTGTGCGTCAGTTCGATGCGCTCCATCGCGCCCGCGAAAATCACGCTGTGATCTCCGGTGACGGTGCCGCCGCGCAACGACGCAAAGCCGATGTCGCCCGCTCGGCGTGGGCCGGTCTGGCCGTCGCGTCCTCGTGCGGAATGCTGACCCAGCCCGATCTTGCGGCCTTCGGCCGCCGCCTCGCCCAACAACAGCGCCGTGCCCGACGGCGCGTCGATCTTGGCGCGGTGATGCATTTCCAGAATTTCGATGTCGAAGCTCTCGTCGAGCGATTGCGCCACCCGCTTCACCAGCGCCGCCAGCAGGTTGATGCCGAGGCTCATATTGCCTGACTTGACGACGGTGGCGCGCGACGTGACGCTCTTGATGACGGCGTCGTCCGACGACGAGAGACCGGTGGTGCCGATGACATGAACAAGGCCGCGCTGGGCGGCTATGGCGACATTGGCAATCGTCGCGCCCGGCACGGTAAAGTCGAGGATGCCGTCCGCGTTCGCCGAGAGCGACCACAGATCCGCCGACAACAGCACGCCATTGGCCGGCAGGCCCGCCAGCGTCCCGGCATCCTTGCCCAGGAGTTCGGAACCGGGTGCCTCCAGCGCGCCGGTGACGACTGCACCAGGCGTTTCCGCTATGACGCGCGTCAGCGCACGGCCCATTCGGCCGCCGGCCCCCGCAACGATCAAACGCATGTCGGACATTTCGAACCTCGCCCTTGCCGTATAGCCGGGGCAGGCAGTTCCGGCAACCAATCAGGGCTTTTAGTGTTAAGGCTGCGGCCCGTCGTAACCTTCGATAATCACGAGGTCGCTCTCGGCATGAGGGCTGCGCAGCGCGACCAGGCGTGCATATTCCGGCGAATTGTAGCAGGCGAGCGCGGTTTCATAGTCCTTGAATTCGAGCACCACGTTGCGCGAGCGCGACGAGCCTTCCTGGCCCACATACCGGCCGCCGCGGACCAGAAACTTCGCGCCGTATTTCGCAAATACCGCACCGTTCTGGGCAACATAGTCCTTATAGCCATCCATGTTGTGAACTTCGACCCGTGCGATCCAGTAACCCTTTGCCATATGATTTTCTCCTTTTGTTGTTCAGGCCAGTCCCTGCGCGATCTCGGCCTGGATGGCGTCCGCCGCTGCCTTGGGATCGGCGGCTTCCATCACCGGCCTTCCCACCACGAGATAATCGGCGCCGGCGGCAATGGCGCGGGCCGGCGTCATGATGCGCTTCTGGTCGCCGACGGCTGAACCCGCCGGCCGAATACCTGGTGTCACCAGATTCATCTGGTGACCCACGACCTTGCGCAAGGAGGCTACCTCTTCCGGCGAGCACACAAGGCCATCGACGCCGAGCACCTGCGCCTGCTGGGCGCGGGCTTCGACCAGATCGGACACGCCGAGGCGATAACCCGCCGCATGCAGATCGCCATCGTCATACGAAGTCAGCACGGTGACGGCGAGGATTTTCAAATCCGATCCCGCGCGTGCCTCGACCGCCGCTTTCATGGTCTGCGGATAGGCATGCACGGTCAGGAATGTCGCGCCGAGCGAAGCGACACTCTCGACCCCGCGCGCCACCGTGTTGCCGATGTCGTGCAGCTTGAGATCGACGAACACCTTTTTGCCCGCGCCCGCGAGTTGACGCACCAGGGGCAATCCGCCTGCATAAGCGAGCTGATAGCCGATCTTGTAGAATGTCACGCTGTCGCCGAGCCGGGCAATCATCGCTTCGGCAGCAGCAACGCCGGGCAGATCGAGCGCCACGATCAACCGGTCGCGGGGGACGATATTCGATCGCGGCATGTCACCTCACATCATGCGCTGGGAAACATCGATCAGTTGCCGTACCAGCGCGTTCAGCGCCTCGATATCGGCCGGATTCTTCAATCTGTCCATATCATCATAGGCCTCTGTCGCGAATGACAGCGCGAGCTGGTTCGGAATGACCGTCGCGTGGCAGGCGGAAAGAATCAGCCGCAACGCCGCCAGAGCGCGCATTCCGCCGAGCCGGCTTTCCGACGCTCCCGCTATCGCGAAAGCGCGCTCGCGAAACACCTGGCCGCGCGTCTCATGCACATCCTGCACGCGCGTCACCCAGTCGATGGTGTTCTTGACCAACGGCGGCACCGATGAATTGTATTCCGGCGTCACGATCAGGACGCCATGATGGGCGCCGATCATGCGCTTGAGATTGACCGCGTTCTTCGGCACGCCGGATTTTGTCTGCAGATCGCCGTCATACAACGGCAGCGGAAAATCGCCGAGCGAAATGCGGGTGACCTCCGCGCCGGCCTGCGCGAATTGATAGGCCGCCGCCGCCGCGAGCCTCGCATTGAGCGAGCCGGTGCGGAGCGAGCCGGGGATCACCAGGATTTTCAGCGCGGACATGCTTTAATCGCGTTAGCATAAACCGCCACGCGATAGCACCGGGCGGTATCAGCCCTTGCGATACACCCAGACACGCGCCGGCGGAAGATTCATCCAGATCCGTTCGGAGGCTTCTGTGGACACGCCCGGCAGCGATTTCGGAATCGGCGGCGCCACCGAATAGGTGAATTGCACGAACGGCGCACCAGGCGCCAGCGCGAAGAAGGCATCGCGGATCAATTTCAGCCGCGTCAGCATCGGCTTGGTGACGAGCGGCAGCCCGGACACGACAGCGGATGCGGGAACGCTCAACACATCCCAGAGCGAATCCCGCAACGCATAGGCGTCGCCTTGTACGACCTTGGCCTGCGGGTAGCGATCGCGCAGCAGCGCACAGAAGCTTGGATTGTATTCGACCAGGACTAACCGCTTCTGATCGACGCCACGTTCGATCAGCGCGTTGGTGATCGCACCGGTGCCCGGCCCGAGTTCAACGACCGGGCCCGAGGAATTGATATCGACATACTGCGCCATGGTGCGCGCCAGCACCCGCCCCGAAGGCATCACCGCGCCCATGTGCAGCGGCTTCTCAATCCATGAACGGAGAAAGCGAACCTCATCGTCGAGACGAAGGGGCTTTTTCAACGCACGCGCGGACGATTGCAAAGGCATGTCGCTACCAGGCGGGACCGCAAGTAAGCGGGGTGTCAGAAAATAGTCACAAAGAGGTATAGGTAGCGGCCGAAACGGTCAAGCCGAATGGTCACTGCGTGTTGGCGCGGGTACCGAAGAAGTCCTTGACCTTGGTGAAGAAACCGGCTGCCTCGGGTTGAGTTGCACCGGACGATAATTTTTCGAACTCGGCCAGCAATTCCTGCTGCTTCTTGGTCAGATTCTGCGGCGTTTCGACCACGACCTGAACATACATATCTCCGGTTTGCCGCGAGCGGAGCACCGGCATGCCCTTTGATGCAATGCGAAAGCGCCGGCCCGACTGGGTGCCGCCGGGGACTTTCACCTTGGCCTTGCCCTTGTCGATGGTCGGCACCTCGAATTCGCCGCCCAGCGATGCCGTCACCATCGAGATCGGCACGCGGCAGTGCAGATCGGCGCCATCGCGCTGAAAGAATTGATGCGTGGCCAGCGAGAGAAAAATGTAGAGATCGCCTGGTGGTCCACCGCGGACGCCGGCCTCACCTTCGCCCGCAAGCCGGATGCGCGTGCCGTCTTCCACGCCTTGCGGAATATTGACCGACAATGTCCGCTCGCGCGTCACCCGTCCCGAGCCCACGCAGGAGGGACACGGATCTTCGATCATCTGGCCGCGGCCCTGACAGCCGGGGCAGGTTCGCTCCAGCGTGAAAAATCCCTGCGCCTGCCGCACACGACCGGCGCCGCCGCACATCGAACAGGTCTTCGGCTTGGTGCCGGCTTTCGCGCCGGTGCCCGAGCAGGATTCACACGTGACCGAAACCGGAATCTCGATCTGGGCGGTCTTGCCGAGGAAGGCTTCTTCCAGCGTGATTTCCATGTTGTAGCGCAGGTCGGCGCCGCGTTCGCGCCCGCCGCCGCGTCCGCGCTGCCCTGCCATGCCGAACAGGTCTTCGAAAATATCGGAAAAGGATGAGGCAAAGCCCGCGCCGAATCCCGGGCCGCCGCCGCCCTGCTCAAACGCCGCATGACCGAACCGGTCATAGGCCGCGCGCTTGTCGCCGTCCTTCAGGACTTCGTAGGCCTCGTTGATTTCCTTGAAGCGGACTTCGCTGGTGGCATCACCCGGATTCTTGTCCGGGTGCCATTTCATCGCCAGCTTGCGGAAGGCTGCCTTGAGACGGGACTCATCCGCGTTGCGGTCGACTTCAAGAGTTTCGTAGTAGCAGCGCTTGGTGGACATTCGTCAAATCCGCCCGAAGTTCGTCCTCATTCCGAAGGAATGCGTTTTAAACAATGCAGCCTCCGGCTTAACGAAAAATGACCCCCATCCTTGGAGACGCTGCTTTGCGTGCTCTTTCGAATGAGGGTCATGATGACAGCCGTTTAAGCAGACTTCTTGTTGTTCTTGTCGTCGTCGACCTCGGTGAATTCCGCGTCGACCACGTCGTCCTTTGCAGCATCCTTGGCCGCGTCACTCTCGGCCTGCTGCTTGTACATCGCCTCGCCGAGCTTCATGGAAGCCTGCGCCAGCGTGTTGGTCTTGGCCTTGATCGCTTCGGCGTCGTCACCCTTCAGCGCTTCCTTCAAATCGCTGACGGCGTCCTCGATGGAACGGCGCTCGCTCTCCTCGACCTTGGAGCCATGCTCGGCCAGCGCCTTCTCGGTCGAATGCACTAGAGCGTCGGCATGGTTCTTCGCATCGACAGCCTCGCGGCGCTTCTTGTCCTCGGCCGCGTTGGCCTCGGCGTCCTTGACCATCTTCTGGATGTCGGCCTCGGATAGACCGCCGGATGCCTGGATGCGGATCTGCTGCTCCTTGCCGGTCGCCTTGTCCTTTGCCGACACGTTGACGATGCCATTGGCGTCGATATCGAAGGTCACCTCGATTTGCGGCATGCCACGCGGCGACGGAGGAATGCCCATCAGATCGAATTGACCGAGAACCTTGTTGTCGGCCGCCATTTCGCGCTCGCCCTGGAAGACGCGGATGGTCACGGCGTTCTGGTTATCCTCGGCGGTCGAGAACACCTGGCTCTTCTTGGTCGGGATCGTGGTGTTGCGATCGATGATGCGGGTGAACACGCCACCCAGCGTCTCGATGCCGAGCGACAGCGGGGTCACGTCGAGCAGCAGCACGTCCTTGACGTCGCCTTGCAGCACGCCGGCCTGGATCGCGGCACCGATGGCCACGACTTCGTCCGGATTGACGCCCTTGTGCGGCTCCTTGCCGAAGAACTGCTTCACCACTTCCTGAATCTTCGGCATGCGGGTCATGCCGCCGACCAGCACCACTTCGCCGATTTCGCCGGCGGTGAGGCCTGCATCCTTCAGCGCCTTGCGGCAGGGTTCGATGGTCTTCTGAACGAGATCGTCGACCAGCGCCTCGAACTTGGAGCGCGTCAATTTCATCGTCAGATGCTTCGGCCCGGTCTGATCGGCCGTGATGAACGGCAGGTTGATTTCGGTTTGCGTGGTCGAGGACAATTCGATCTTGGCCTTTTCGGCGGCCTCTTTCAGGCGCTGCAAGGCAAGCTTGTCGTTGCGCAGGTTGATGCCCTGCTCCTTCTGGAATTCATCGGCCAGATAGCTGACGAGCCGCATGTCGAAGTCTTCACCGCCGAGGAACGTGTCGCCGTTGGTCGACTTCACCTCGAACACGCCGTCGCCGATCTCCAGGACCGAGACGTCGAACGTGCCGCCGCCGAGGTCGTACACCGCGATGGTGCCGGCTTTCGACTTGTCGAGACCGTAGGCCAACGCGGCTGCGGTCGGCTCGTTGATGATGCGCAGCACCTCAAGACCGGCGATCTTGCCGGCATCCTTGGTGGCCTGACGTTGCGCGTCGTTGAAATAAGCGGGAACGGTGATGACGGCCTGATCGACCTTCTGGCCGAGATGGGCTTCCGCGGTCTCTTTCATCTTCTGCAGAATGAAAGCGGAGACCTGCGAAGGCGAATAGCTCTTGCCGTCGGCTTCGACCCAGGCGTCGCCGTTGGATGCCTTGACGATCTTGTAGGGGACGAGCTTCTTGTCCTTTTCGACCATCGGGTCATCATAGCGACGGCCGACGAGACGCTTGACGGCGAAGAAAGTCCGCTCGGGATTGGTCACCGCCTGACGCTTCGCAGGCTGGCCGACGAGGCGCTCGCCATCATCGCTGAAAGCGACGATCGACGGGGTCGTCCGCATGCCCTCTGCGTTCTCGATGACTTTCGCTGTCTTGCCATCCATTACGGCAACGCACGAATTCGTGGTGCCGAGATCGATCCCAATGACCTTTCCCATGGTCCTCATATCCTTCTTTTTGCGGCAGGTTGGCTGGGCCCTGACGGCGCACCAATCCAAACCCCCAAACGATCAAATGCTCGCGATATTGC
>JAQGKC010000305.1 GCA_028290305.1 Bradyrhizobium sp. | reverse complement strand
TCGAACCGCTTCACCGCCTGCATCAGGCCGACATTGCCTTCCGAGACGACCTCGGAAATCGGCAATCCGTAGCCGCGATAGCCCATGGCTATCTTGGCCACGAGCCGGAGATGGCTGGTGACAAGGTGATGTGCCGCGTCGCGAGCGTCATGCTCGCGCCAGCGTTTGGCGAGCATGTATTCCTGCTGGGGTTCCAGCATCGGAAATTTGCGTATCTCGGCGAGGTAACGGGAAAGGCCGGATTCTCCATTGAGAATCGGCAAGGTAGCTGTACGGGCCATTTTAGCGCCCTCCAGTGGTTCAGGCCCCCGATAGCGGCGGGCCAGGCAGGCGGCCGCTGTGTTAAAGCCAGTCGCTCTGCGATGTTCCGCGTTGGATATTCAACGCAGGTGCAACATACACCAAATCGAGGGGCATTTGGAAGGATATCGGGGGTCACGTCCCCGTGTGGCTGATATAACCTATTGGCATAGCAACACTTTTTCCGAGGCCCTGCGTCATTGCGTCGCTCGCAGGGTTTCCTGCAGGAGAAGCAAATCCTCCGGCAGACCCCGTTCCCAATGTAAAATCTCCCCGGTTTTGGGGTGTTCGAGCGCAAGAAGGTATGCGTGCAGCGCTTGGCGTCCGAGGGCGTCGAGGGCCGTCTGGCTTTCGGGGCCGAGACGGCTGGCCTTGGTTTTGAAGTGCGGGCCGTAGACGCTGTCGCCCAGCAAGGGATGACCGATATGGGCGAGATGCACCCGGATCTGATGGGTACGGCCGGTCTCTAGCTGGCAGGCCAGAAGCGCCGCGACCGGCTTGCCGTCGCGCCCCTGATAGGATTCCTGAATTTCCCAGTGGGTGATGGCCTCGCGGCCACTCTCGCGCACCGCCATTTTCTCCCGGGCATGCGGATGCCGGTCGATCGGCGCATCGACGGTGCCGCGCTGGCGGTTGGGCAGGTCCCAGGCGAATGCCATGTAGCCGCGCCGCATCGCGCCGGTGCGGCCGTGGTCGGCGAATTGCTCGCTCAGCGATTGATGCGCCCGGTCGTTCTTCGCCGCCACCATCAGCCCGGTGGTGTCCTTGTCGAGCCGGTGCACGATACCCGGACGCCTGACGCCGCCAATGCCGGAAAGGCTTGCGCCGCAATGGGCAATTAGCGCGTTGACCAGCGTGCCGGTCTCGTGCCCGGCGGCGGGATGCACCACGAGCCCTTTCGGCTTGTCGATGACGATGATGTCGTCGTCCTCGTAGACGATATCGAGCGCGATATCCTCGCCCGCGGGCTCGGCGGCGACCGCTTCCGGCACGTCGATTGTGATCGTATCGCCGGATGTGACATGATAAGCGGGGTCGCGGATCGGGGCGCTTCCGACGCTGTCGCCGGCAATCGAGACCTGGCCCGCAAGGATCAGCGCTTTCAGCCGCGAGCGCGACAGTTCCGGATGGCGCACCGCCAGCACGCGGTCGAGCCGGACCGATCCCTCGTCGCCGGCGACGGTGACCTCAAGCCTTTGACCGCTATTCGAAGACGAGCCTTGTTCCAAAGAAGTGCCTTGTTCCCTAAAGCGCCCTGTTTCCTAAAGAGCCCTGTTCCAAAGAGCCTCGCATGACCGACACCGTTGCGCCCGAACCGACACCTGAACAGGCCGCTTTGTTCGCGCGGGTGCGGCGGATGATGCTGATTGCGGGCCTCACCACGGCGCTGGCTGTCGCAGCCGTTCTCATCGCCATCGGCTATCGTCTTTTCCGCACCGAGGGAAGCGCTGTGACCACCGACATCGCGGCAACGCTGCCGAAAGGCGCCCGCATCGTCGCAACCGGCGTCGCCGGCGACCGGCTGGTGGTGACGCTGGATATAGGTGGAGCGACCGAAATCCGCACCTTCGACGCGCATACGCTCAAGCCGGCCGGAAAACTGAGATTTGTCAGCGAACCCTGAGCCGCATCCGCCGGAAGAGTGCATGCGCCGCCTTGCGGGGAAGAGATTTCGAGGCTATTCCCTGCAGCCGTACGCTCCCTTCGTCTAGCGGTTAGGACGCGGCCCTCTCAAGGCTGAAACAGGGGTTCGATTCCCCTAGGGAGCGCCAGCAAACTCAGGCACTTAGGTAGCCATCAGCCGCGTTCGTTGAATAATGGTTGAATAAGACGCTGGTGAACAGGGGCGAACGCTTGGGGAATTTGCTGCCGACATTAGCAGACTAGCCTCGGCGCGATGCCTCACTGTCGCCGGCGCATTCGTGAAAAATTTCCTCGTCGCCCTTGGTGTCCGGAAATATTCAAACCGCCGCTGACGTGCGCTGTCGTACGCGAGCGCTCTCGGGTGCTCGCATTGACGTTGCCCGTCGCACAATCAACTCTTGTCCTGTCCAGCATTGTGCGAATAGGAGGGCCACGTGAGATACAATCGACGAGAGAAAACGGGCGGACTACAGTCACAAGCCAGTCTATCCGCTCCGAAAGCCGCAGATCCGAGCACGATGCCATTCGCCCAGCGGCTCACCTGCACGATTGACGATGCATGCGAAGTGACCGGCTTGGGACGCACGAAGCTTTACGAGTTGATAGGAGCCGGGCGTATCGTCACGACAACGATCGGACGTCGGCGACTAGTAGTGGTGTGCTCACTTCTGGCGCTCCTTGACACCAACATGTCGAACTAATGGACGCGCGACATAAGGGAGCAACGCCACTTCCGCCCCTTCAGAAGGGGAAGTCGCTTTTTTGGCGCGCGAGATCGCATCCGAATTTTTCGGCCCAAACTCGAAGATTGCTCGGACGATAGTGCCGGTCCTCTCGACAGCGCTCGAACACGGAGGCGTCGATGGTTGCTTCGGATGCCCCTTCGCTTTTCGATATCGCGGTAGTAGCGAGGGCTGGCGACGCGAAAGCCGCCGCCCAAGAACCTTCTGTAGGCATCGTGGAGCGTATAGCTGTGTTCCTCACCGGTCAGTTGCTAAACCCCCGTGAAATGGAGGCCGGCTGCGGCGGCTTCCTGTTGCATCCATCGGAGAGGAACGTTCGAAATCATACCGCCCGGATGTCCACCGCCGACGTCGCAGTGATCGCCGGCGAACCAACGTTGCTCGATGTCGGCACCGCTCGCCTGCTGCCTATTCAATTCAACATGTTCGACGCGGTATGGCTCGCGGTGCTCGTCGATAGCGATAGCCTGGCGGATCGTAAGGCAGGAGCCGGTGCTGGTGATTGCATGGAAAAGGTTCTCGGATCGACTGAAGCCGCGGATGCGCCCGTAAGGGATGTCGAGATATCGGACCGTATCCCAGATGCCCAGAAATCGGACCTCTACGGGTCTCGTTCCATCCACGAAACGGCGCTCTTCCTTCGTCAGCAGCCTGCTCGTCGAAATCAGGTCGGACCTAGTCGGAACGATGTCGGGCCGCCGATATCTCTCGAACAGCTCGGCGACGATGGAGACTTCGGCATTTGTCGACAGCCCGCAACGATCCAGGAATCCCACGAGCGACCTCGCTTCGAACGCACCTCGGCTAAAGCCGAAGACGTAGATCTGGTCGCCCGCCGAAAAGTTCTTCGCCAACCATGCATACGTTCTCCGCACTCGATCATTGATGCCCTTGCCGAAGGCACCACGCAGCCTGTTGGTAATGCTCGTACCTATTCCCGATGACGTACTTCTGTTGCTGGGGTACGCCTGCGGGATCAAACGGTGCAAGGAGGGTGGCGAGTTGCGATACGTTAGTAAGATGCTTGGGGACGTTCCAAGTTCGGTCCATAAACACGCAAGCCGCTTCATGATGCCTTCCCTGAGTAGGTGAAACGATCGTAGGCCTCTGGCCGGCTCCGCCGACGGATGAAAAGCAGTCTATGGGATACTCGCCAGCCTGCCCAGAAACCCGAATGAGCCCACCTGAACGGGATCAGTCTCCAAAGACCAAACGGTGAAGAGTTGAAGCACGCGACCGCGGCTTCGAGGATGTATGGGGCAGGGCAAGCCGCGCGCCGGCATCAAAAGGCTTTTTTACCAGGCGTCGCTCGCCATTTTTTTCTACTTTCTGACTTCATCGAGAGCTGGCCCTGGCCATCAACGTCTTTCGGGTTGCATCAGGGCGCGGCGCCCCGGCGACAACGTCCGGGCGACCCGGAAGCCGAGAACGTTGAGACGCCCATCGGCATAATAATGCTCTCGGTGGGCGGAGCGCAGCTCGTCCGGACCTCTCGCGTGGTCTTCTCCGCGGATCATCCGCCTGCCGCAGTCTCCGTCGACGATCCAGGCTGAGCCGTCGGAAGGCGCGCCGTCGTAGCTCGGGTGGAAGCAATCCTCGACCCATTGCCAAACGTTGCCCTGCATGTCGTACAGCCCGAACGGATTCGGCAGTTTCTGCGCGACCGTGTGGACCCGTTGCCCGGAATTGTCCCGGAACCAGGCGTAGCTACCGAGTGATGCCTCATCGTCGCCGAAGAAAAAGGACGTCGAAGTATTGGCTCTCGCCGCGTATTCCCATTCCGCTTCGGACAACAGACGATATGGCTTACCCGTGATCTTGGAGAGCCATGCCGTGTAGCGAACGGCGTCGCTCCGGCTGACCCAGGTGACGGGCTGTTGCGCTTCAACGGAACTCGCCGCACCGATCGTCTCGAGGCAATCGCCGTGCTCGACGCAGATGCGCCATTGCTCGACGGTCACGGTCGTCTTCGAAACCGCGAAAGGCACCTCGATCTTCACCTCGTGGAGCGGTCGTTCGCTATCGCCGGTCGCGCCGACAGGCCGCTCGGATCCCATGTCGATGCGGCCCCTCGGCAACACGATCATCTGCGGGCAATGCGCGCATTCTTGGAACGGAAGCGTCGAGGGTTCGAGCGCGGCTTCCTGCTCTTGCGTAAGGACGTAAGGTCGGACGTATGTCCTCTCATAGGGCACCTCGTCCGTGTAGTGGCGCCATCCCCTCGCCAACGGTGCATGGTTCAGCCAAACGACGAAGCTCGTCGCCGTAGCCAGGCAAAGCACCGCAAGGACGCGTTGTGCGCGAGGCTCCCTCCACGCGGCCAGCGCGCCGACGATCACTGGTGCCTCACCCGAACTTTTCGGGCGGGCGGGAGGGCCGTCCACCAATCCGCCCGCCCGCCCGGGCTCTCGTCCGACGCTCGCCGATCGGGGACCGTCAGCCATCCTGCCGTTCCGCTCACCTCCAATCGACGCCGGCCCGGCCGGGTCGATCTCCGCGCGCAGAATTGCGAGCAACCATGATCGCAAGGCGTCGAGGCAGGCGGGACTTTGGTAGGTCGCGCTATGGTTCATGTTGAGCCACGATGAGGCCCGGTCGTCTTCCGACCAGCGTACGAGCGTGAAGACATGAGCTCCGAAGGGGGTCGGCTCGGCGGAGACCTCCGCGAACATGGCGTCGACGAAATTCGCCCAACCGAACGCCCAGATGGCGGCCGCGTTCACGATCGAGGTCGCCGAGTAGAGGAGTACGCTCGCCACCAAGACAACCGTGAGAGCTGAAAAAGGAAACCAAAGAATCTTATGCAGAACGACGTCGAACGCCGACGACACCCAGGGTGGCGCAAAATCGACGATTATTCCCGAATCGTAGGCGCCGCTCCAGAGATAGTGCAGGGGTGCCATAGGAGATGAGATGCTCGATGAGCATCGCGGCGTAGAAGCCGTAGAACACGCAGAATATCAGGATCGCCGAAGTCCACGACTTCGAGGTCGTCGCTCGTCCGAACCAGACCGACGTGCGGCCGACTAGCGACATCGCGATGCTCGCAGTCTTTCCTGTGACGGCCGCGACGAATTGAGCGAACGCCAATGCGGCCGCGGCCTCGTCGCTCGAGGCGCGAAGTAATAGGCAGCCGTCGGCCTCGATCCGGGCGGTCTCTATGCCCGCGAGGCGAGCGCCGCAGGCGGCGATGACGCACTTGAACGTCCCCGACTGCCGGCGCAGCGCGAACCCTACGATCAGACCGGCAGCAAGTTGGATGGACGCCGCGACCAACGTCGACCCGCCGAACGTCTCGTTGAAAAGACTAACGGTGAACCCGATCGCGATGCTGAGTGCGACTGCCAGCACGGCGAAGGCGATGCAGGCAGCCGTGGCCAGCAGGGACGAATAGACGAGATGGGCGTCCGGACGGACTCGGGTGGCGATGAAGGGCGTGGATAGAAACGCACAACCGCTTACGCGCGGGACATCCTCGCGCCTTCTCAGGAAATGGGCGATCGCACTTCCGCCATGGCTATGACCGACTAGGACGACATGAGGCGACACGTCTCGGTCGATGCGCCGTAGGGCGCAATCGATCCTGCGTGCCGCCTCGATGCGGTCCCGAACGCGGTTGCGTCCGGACCAGCGTATTCGCTCGATGTCCGCGGCGAGATCGAGATCGTTGGCCGCCGAAACGAGCGCCCCGCATAGAGGTGACTCCGGAGCCGTCCATTTGGCTCCCCGCGCGAAGGTGCCGTGCACCAACAGGAAGGTGACCTTCTTGTCGGGACGGCCACCCTGGACTTCGGTCGTGCGTTTCGTTCCGCATCCACGTGAATCGGATGCCTTCATGCAATTCGGGCCGCTGCGCCGTCCATCAGCGATCGGAGGGACGACTAGGCGGCGCGGGAGCGGTTGATCGGGATTGCCGCCGGCCTCACGACCACGAAACCGGACAGCCGTCCCCGAGCGTCCGGCCGTCACGCATTCAACTCTGGAAAGGTGCGTCTCGCAAGCTACAGAAGCCTCTTCCTTGTGCATGGCCGGAGCGGCCACCTTGTCCTCTCCCGAGATCATCCTAAGGGCAATGTGTTCGCCGAAGGCTCGCTAGCATTCGAGCTGTGCCCCAGCCGGAACGGCCGGAGTTTGAAACGAAGGCAGCATCGCAATATCGCGATCGATTTCATTGTTGTTGTCTTTCCGACTCCATTGGGGCCGGTCAATGCTCTATCTCCCTCGTGCAACTCAAAGGAGACGGGAGTTAGCCGAAATTCGCCGTTTGGGTATGAGTACTCTAATTCGTTGTGGGTAAAAACGCGGTTACACAGACCACGTTTCAAGGTGCGACCGTTCAGGGCGAGTGAAAATTTTCCAGCCTGGGCGTATTGCCGGCGGCGGGCGCCATTCCTGTCGAGCTAGCGCGACCGTTCGTCACAAAGGTAACCAAGGGCATTGAAACCGTCGCCGAAGCTGAAAGCATCGTTAGGGCTTCAAATGTGCAATTCGACATCGGCTTCATCAGCGGCTTGATGGGAGCCGATATCGATCATCAAGAATGCATGTAGCGCGGCGGCCAGGCCTGCCGTTTCCGATTCAAGCCACTCGCGTGATTGCTGACTAGGGCTTTGCAAAGCGGTTAACCCGTCGATTCCGATCGGAAGGGCATAGATGAAACCTACTCCTCATTCACGCCTTAGCCGTCCAGCGACCCAATGAAAGCAATCCGTTAGGCGTTTGTTGCGATATCGTCAAACCAGTGTTCTCTGACTGGACGCAATTGTAGAGGACATCCGGGTGGCCCGGACGGCGGCGGCAAAGGGATCGCTGCTCTTCGAAACTCTGCCTATTTCGGTCGTACTCGCGGCGATCGCTCAGACTTGCCGCCCCCCCTCACAGCCTCTGGGGCGGCCAAAACGTCGAGCCCCGCACCCTATCGCTGTGCTGAGAAGGTGATTGAGCGCTTGCGTCATAAACACTGCCTACGCTTCATACGCCATCAGCGAGGAAGCACGTTGAGATCTCGAGCTCGATCCCTACAGTGCGCAGATCAATCGATATTGGCCCTTTATTCCACACCGCAGATTTCGCTTTTCGTCCGGCAGGCTTCGCGACCTTGACATCGCTTCAAATGCGGCCGGCGACATTGTCGAGATCAGGAGCGCGCTCGTCGAGATCCGCTAAAAATCGATCCGCTTCCAGCACGAGATGCACAAGCATCGACGACTATCACATGAGCTGGCCACGGATTGAACTGGGCAACTTAATCACGCCTGATGATCGGTGACTCAGGCCTGCGCGCCCCCCTTGATCGGCATCACCTTCTTGGGATCGAGCCAGTGGTCGATCCGATCAGCCCAATGCTGCATCAGCTTTGTTCGCGAGCCAATCAGCGCGAGCGGTCCGTGCTTTTTGTAGAGCCCTTCCACAGTAGAGTTATCGAGATGCGCGAGCTGAAGCTCGACGACATCGCCATCCCATGCCTTGGCGTCCTTGATCTCTTCGTGGTGAGACAGGGTCGAGAAGGTGGTCCGAAATCCGTGGGCACAATGATCAGTCTTGGTGTCAATGCCAAGCAGCCGCAAGCGCTTGTTGAGCGTGTTGTTTGATAGCGGCGCGTCCTTCGAGCAGGAAAACGCGTACCGGCGATGGCCAGTCAGCTTCTGAACGCTGCGCAGGATTGCGAGTGCCTGCCGTGACAAAGGGACGACGTGGTCCCAACCGGTCTTCATTTTGGCGGCTGGAATAGTCCAGCGTTCGGCATCCCAATCGACCTCGCTCCACTCCATTTCATTGACCATGCCGGGGCGGGGAATGGTCAGCGCATCGAAGCGCAAGGCAAGGCCAACAACGTCACTGAACCTCGCTCTCGTCCACGGTGCGCTGATGAGCTTGAAGACGCGCGTCACCTCGCGTGGCTCGGTGACGCCGGGACGCGGCGTCGAAATGTTGGCAATCATCTGCCCATTCAGGTTGCGGAATGGATTGTAGCCGTCGCCTTCGACATCGGCATAGTTGCAGATTTGCTCACCGATGCTGCGCACGCGGTCGCGGGTTTCCAGCTTTCCCTCGGCTTCGTATGAACGCATGAAAGCGAGCACGTCCGGACGCTTGATGTCCTGCCTGCACAGCTTGCCGAAGCGATCCTTGACGTAGCCGACGCGCAGCTCGAGCACCTCGATGGTCTTGGGGTCGCGCACCGCGACGATCCTGCCGCGTTTGACTTTCTCCACCTTCTTCTTCGCGAGCCACTCGTCGGCCCATTGCTCGAAAGGCCGGGCGGCCGCCTGCTTGTGCTTGTCGAGCTGCTTCTCGGTGCTCGGGTCTTTGCCTTCCTTGAGCAGGTCTTTTGCCTTGTCGCGCTCGCGCCGCGCGTCTGCGAGCGAGAACGTGCCATCCTTGCCGTTGCCGTAAGGGCCGATGGAGTAGGTTTTCTGACGGCTGTGGAAGCGGTAGCCTATCCGCCAGAGCTTGGAGGCAGCGTTGCCAGGCCTGCTCTCGTCCGGCGTGACGAAGAGATAGAGACCGCCGCCGGTCACGTCGGAAATCTTGGCGGGTCTCCACGCGCCATTGTCGAATTTCGGTCGGGCGGCGCGGCAGTCGACGTCGTTCTTGATCTGCTTGGGGTTGGCGCACGCGCCATCGTTCTTGCGGGCCATCTGCTCAATTCCCTTCGTTCGGAATAGCGAAAGTCGCCGTGAACGTTTGTTCTCACGATACCAACAAAAATACCAACAAATCGGACGGCTGGGATCGGATGAGAACAAACGGTGACGAACACCGATGTACGCGGAAGGGCCTATTTTTCAAGGGCTTCCGAGCACTGCGCGGACGGTTGCGAACGCTTTGGAACAGCCTAGTTGGTGCCCCTGGCCGGAATCGAACCAGCACTCCTTGCGGAACTCGATTTTGAGTCGAGCGCGTCTACCAATTCCGCCACAGGGGCGTTCGGACATCCGCCGGAGGCTGAGGTCGCGAAGCCGGCGGAATATAGCGGGCGGTGACTGCCGGTCAACCCACGCGTCACCGATCCAGCAAGACACCCCAGTGTGATCGCGCGCCGCCTCGACAGTGCCGGGCATGCGGGTTAGAGCGTTTTCCAGCGAAGTGGATACCGGTTCGCGTGAAGAAAACGCGTCAAAATAAAAACTAGAGCCTCCGTTCCGATTCAATCGGAACGGAGGCTCTAGGACGCTTTCACAGAGGAGATCAACGTGACGTTTGATGCCACCGCAAGT
>JAQGKC010000274.1 GCA_028290305.1 Bradyrhizobium sp. | reverse complement strand
CGGCGCGGAGCCCGTACGTGAAAGGATGGGCGATGCGTCGCCTCTTCGACGCTGCCGGGAAGATCTGGAACTTGCAGCCGCTGCGGCGGGAAATTGGCAAACGCGTGGATCAGTCGAACGCTCTCCTCCGCCAGCGCGAGCACGAAGACGTCGTGCGGCGACGTCATGGCCCGTATCAGTGGCGTCAGGTGAAATCGGTCCGCCACTTCGGCCAACGGCTTCGGCCGGTTAGGCAGGCGGAACGTCTGCATCATGCCCGACGTGGCCAGCACTCCCAACCCGCTCGCTTGGTAGCGCCAGAACTGCTCGATCGGATCCGGCTTTGCGCGCTGCAGCTTTCTGATCTTGTCTTCGTCCTGGACGTCATGTTCAGGCCCTGCGAGTTGCTCGAAACGCGCCTCGAAGGCGACGATGTCCTTCTTGTCAGCACCGGCTTCCTTCAACTGCGACAGTGCTTCCTTGGCAATATCCTTGAACGCCACGCGATTGACCCTGGCATTCTTGCCCAGCGGGGACGTCGGTAAATACAGGGAAACGCAAATCTCGCCCTTGATCTGCGCAAGGTGCTTGAACTCCGCGAGCGTTGGAATATCGATGTGAAGCATCGGCCCCTCGTTTAGCGCCGGCCCGGAGACATTCGCTCCGGATTGCGATATTCGCCGACGCGCCGTGCGCCGGCATTGATAGCCATCAAATCACGGCGGCCAACCCAGCGCCCACGCGAAAAAGCAGGTGGCGGCAAATCCGATCAAAGCGTGACCCCATTCCAGTAAGCCCCAGTCCCACATCAGTTGGCGCACCGGCGAGACCGCCCTCCCCGGCGGCAACGCGCAGAGCCAGACGTTGACCGGCACCATCACAAAATAGGCATATGGCCAACTCGCCAAGATCGTGCTGCCACCAATGATCCAGCGGACGTCGCCGTTGGTCTTGAATTGGACGAAAGCGAGAATTGCCGAGATGACGGCAAAGACCGACAATATCAGGGTGCCGCGCCGGTTGCTCACCCTCCATTCCTTGATCATCTCGGGGCCGGAGAGCTTCAGCCGAGCAGGCTGCTCGACAAGGCAGATATAAATCGCCGCACCCAAGAAGCTGGCAGCGGCAGCGTATGCGTACAAGCCTGGCCGCATCGTGTTGGCTCCTGATCCGGCTAGTTGTCCAATCAATGCGACATGAACACCGGGGCGGTCATCGACTTCAGCATGTCGCGGGTCACGCCCCCCAGAATGAGTTCGCGCAGCTTGGCGTGGCCATAGCCGCCCATCACGATCAACGTTCCGGAAACGTCGGCGACGTAAGACAGGATCGCGTTGCAGACCTCGATGTCGGCCGCCGGGATTGTCACGATCTGAACCTTGACGTCATGGCGCGCGAGATGTTTCGCCATTTCGGCGCCGCGAATGACGTTCGGGGGATTGTCCGTCTTTTCATTCAGCACGATCAATAGGTCGACCGTCTTCGCCTTGACCAGCAGCGGCAACCCATCGTTGATGGCGCGCGCCGCCGCGCGGCTGCCGTCCCAGCAACACACCACGTGGTCGAGCTTTAATCCATCCTTCTGGATGTAGGGCACCACGATCAGCGGGCGCCCGGACTCGAACAGGGAAGCTTCGATCATGTCATCATTGTCGACGCCGTTCGGCTCGGACTGCATGAACACGCTAAGATCAAAACGCCGGGCGAGTGTCGCCACGATTTGGGGCGCGGCCGCCCCCATGGTCTTAGTGAGGCGACGTTCGGCGGAGACCAGGCTGCGCCGGGCGGCGGCATCGAAGCGTTCTATCGCGGCCAAAGCGGCTTTCTCGCTCTCGGCGATCGCCTGCGCCAAGATATCGGGTGGGATTTCCAGCATGACATAGCCGGGAAACTCCAGCGCATATGAGAAGGCAACTCCGGCGACATGTGCGTCGAACGTCTCCGCGATACTGATGGCAAAATCGCGGGCCGGATCGCGTGCGATTCGATGCTCGAGATTGACGATAATGTCCTTGATCATCAAAATACTCCCGCAGAGAACGTGAGGCTTCCCCCGGAGCATTGTCGAGGTCCGCGCTATCGTGAGCATTGATGGCGGTCAACGTGCCTGCCACTCGTTCATCAATGTGAACACCCACCCGCTCACTCATCTCTCAGGAACCAAACCGGCTCATTGCAGTTTCCTGAGCACCGTTCCGGAAGCGTAGACACTTCCTTTTCTCCAGTCGGCGTTGCCTTGCGCGATCCGCGGTCTCTTGTGTTGTTGTATTTCGTCGCGATCGCCCTTGGTTCGTCGAATGTTTCGACTCGGTCCAGGGAGCCCATGCCTCGCTACTATTTTCATTTCCGGAGCGGATCGTCGATATTCGAGGACGACCTCGGTGAGGAATTTGCGGATGCCGCCTCGGCCTTGCAGCAAGCTAAGCGGATCGCCCTCGAGCTGGCACGAGCCGGTGAACCCATGAACTCAGTAATCGTCGTAGCCGAGGGCGATCGGCAGCTTTTCGAGGTTCCGCTGTCGGAACACGGCAACTAGTCTAGGACGGACGCCCCATATGCGCGGGCGTCGGCGCAGTCCCTCACTGATGGGGCGAGACACGTGGGGCGAGACAGGTGGGCCATGTCACCTGACGTCAGTCAGCCGGTCTCGGCAAGCGCTGGCATTGCCGCAATGTTGGGTGAACCCGCGCTCGCTCAGTAACAGTCCTCTACGCGGCGAATGTGCCAACCCCATCCGTCCCAAAAGCGTTCGCGACGGATGTAGCATCGCGGGGCGAAATAGACCGGCTCGTAGTCGTAAGCGTAATAGGGCCTGGGTGCCGCGAGCGCAGCGCCGATGAGGGCGCCTGCCGCCAAGCCGCCGATGACGGGAGCGACGGGAAAGCCACGGTGCCATCGAGCCTCCGCCGTCGTCGGGCTCGCCACTGCACCGATTGCGAGTGTTGCACCAACCGCAAGTGCGACCAGGTTTTTTTTCATTACACGACTCCACTGCTTCGTTAACGTCCGACGTTGACGAATGTAACGGTTTGGCACGCTGCTGGCATTGGCGTCCGTCAAGAATTGGCTGCCGTTATCGAACGTATCAGTTGCTCTGCTTGCGGCGACACTCAACAAAGACGATTGCGGAATTGATCGCCGTCATGGCGACGAACCTGATGCCTTGTCTGCTACGAAGCTGGCGTCCTTGGTCAATCCATCGACTTGAAACAGGAGAATATCGATGGCCGTAACACTCAACCGAAGCGCATTCGAGCATGCAAAAGAACTCATCAACGAGGGAAGATTCGTGTTCGACGAGCGCGATGCCTGGAGCGAACACCAGCCATCGGCGCAGCAGGAGAATGAGTTCATCCAACGCCATGGCTTTGCCGAATACGGCAAGTGGCATTTGGGGATCAACAACGAAAAACCCGAGGATACCAAGGGACATTACGAGTTTCCCTATGGGGATTTCAAAGATGTCCATCGCTGTGGCTTACTGTCTGCAGAAAGCCGCGCGGGCCAATACAAGCATTTTGACATCGAGAACGCAGCGGCTCATCTGCATGGGATGCTGGATGCCCGGAAAGGCGCGCCACCCCCAAAGCACTCCCGCTCTTCAGGAAGAACAGCGCGCGGGTCCCGGCATCCGGTGCGATAACCTGTTTGCCTGCTCAGCGGTTTACGACCCAAAACACCAGGCTGAACACCACGCTCAGGAGCAAACACGTCATGAGCGGGAAGTAGAATGTCACATTTTCCCGCTCAATCACGATGTCGCCGGGGAGCCGTCCCAACCAGATCCGGCCGAGATACGGCCAAAGCAGGCCGACCACCAGGAGTACAAGGCCGAGCACGATCAGAAAGCGCGCCATGGCTGCGGGTCCCCGTCGGTTCCTGCGTCAATTTTCCCGGCGCTGACCGAACAATTGCAGCAGCATCATGAAAAGATTTATGAAGTCGAGATAGAGCGCGAGCGCACCGAGCACCGCTTTCTTATCCGCGATTTCGGCCGTGTCTGACTCTAGATACATCTCCTTGATTCGTTGCGTGTCGTAAGCGGTAAGACTAACGAATACGAGGACGCCGATCACGGAGACGGCGAACTTGAAGGGCGCTTGACCCGACAAAGATGTTGACGATAGACGCGATGACGATGCCAACAAGTCCCATCAGGAGGAACGACCCCCGAAAGATCGGATCTCGTGGAATAGCCGTAGAGGCTCATCGCGGCGTAGGTTGCCGCAGTGATGAAGAACACGCGCGCAATCGAGGCGCCCGTGAAGACCAGGAAGGTGCCGCCCGGCGACAGCCCCATCACGGCGGCATAGATCCAGAACAGCACCGTCGCCGTTGCCGCGCTCATCCGCTTGGATGCCGAAGCTCAGCACCAGGACAAAGCCGAGCGGTGCCAGCATAACGATCCAGATCAGCGGCGTCGCGGCGATGGCCTGCTAGAAACCGGAAGCGGCGGCGGCGTATGCCGGTCAATGCGAGGCCACCGGCCATATAGCCGCAGACGCGCTGCATATAAGCCCGCAGTCCCGCGTCGATCCGGGCGCCGACCGGGGGCGGAAAAGCCATTCCCTCGGAAGGTCTTTGAGCGTTGGATTCGTAGTAGCTCATGGGCTGCTGCTGTGCGGTTGGCTCGACTTTTTTCGGGCGCGGTATCATCGGTTGCATCGGTGCCGTCCCGACACGCTCGCGGATAACAGGTTGGCGATCTCCATCAGGAAGCGCCGTGCCGAGATCGTCGATCGACCAGGAGCAGTCCGATGACCAGCGCAAGCAGCAGGACCGCGAGCCCGTAAGCACCGGGAAATGCCAGCCAAAAAACCAGCGCGCCCAGCACGGCGGCGGAGGCGAGCAGCATCGCCGCCCCGATGCCGGCCATCGCGAGCAGGAACGGCAGCAGCAGCAACACCACAGCGAGCACCACGATTCCCAACATCAATTGTTCGAGAATCACTGGAACCTCCGAATTCCGACAAGTCCGCTAGCGAGCATGCAGTGCGCGTTCGCTGCGAACCTGATCGGCGGTATAAGGCACGGCGTTCGGATCGAATGACTGCCACCCCGATTTGCGATAAAGGTCCCTGCGCTCCTCAAGTTTCACCGCGGACTGGCTCATCATCGCCTCAATCTTCGGTAATTCGGACTGCGGCACTTTTGCGATGATCAGCGTTCCGCCACGGCGCACGCCCTCGACATAAACCTGCGCGTCTTCCTCGCTGATGCCGGCATTGGTCAGCGCACCAAACAGGCCGCCGGCCACGCCGCCGATCGCCATGCTGCCCAACATGGCGGCGAGCCATCCGGCGCCGACGACAGTGCCGACACCGGGGATCGCCAGCATGGTCACGAGACTGGCCGCCGTCGCCGCCGTTGCGCCGATCGCAGCACCGATCGCCGCTCCTTCGACCTTGCCACCGGCATGGCCACTCGCGCGATCGTTCCGCAAAGGAACCACATTGGAGGTCTTCGGGGCGTGGTACCAGGTATCGCAATTGTTTGATATCACGCTGGTTTCCGACGGCAGCAGGCCCCTGGCTTCGAGCATCAGAATGATCCGATTGGCGTCAGCGTATGAATCATAGAGACGGCAGACCGTGATCAACGTGACGCGATCCCTTGGCAAGAAACGCCCTTTGCAAGAAACGGCGGATCGACAGCAGCGGGCGCAGCCGATCCAATAATGCTGATTACTCCTTCTCATCGCGACCACCGATTGCGCCTTGACGATTGTCAATGGAGCGGCGCGGATTTCGTTTCTGATACAAATATTGCCTTTTCAGAAGAATAGTTTGACGGCCGTCAAACACACTGGTCTTGAAAGTTTCTAGACTCGCTTGATTCCACTTCGGGATGGGGTTCGCCATGCCCTCGCTTGATTCAGCGTTTTACGATGCCGCGTTCTCGCCTGAGGCATGCCCCTCAGCGCCGGATTCAAATCCGACTATATCAGGCACTACGCCGCTCTGGACCCCTACTCGCCATTGCTCGACGGAAGCTGGAAAAAACTCTCCGAGTGTCTTCCGGAACCCCTGTTACGAAAGAGCGGGTGGTACAACGATTTTGTGTTGACGTGCGGCGTTCGCGACATACTTGGCGCGCGGGTTGTGGAAACGCCGAACCATTGCGCTATTTTCGGTCTTCACCAGCAGATCGGTCGTGACTCTCTGACAGATTAGACTCGACGCTAGACCTCATCAGCGTCTCGCTGAAGCATGCGGCCTGGCGCCATATCGAGCGCTTGTCTGCAGGAATTGATCGGCCGCACGAATCCCCAGCCGGGGTTTTGGTTGAAGGAAGCCGGTTCTATTTCGACGTCGACAATGGCCGCCGCTATCCGGACGACACCGGATCGGTTTTTTCCACTCCCGACGACGCCACGGCGCATGCTTTCGTGCTTGCCCGGGAACTCGCGGAAGATAGGAGCTGGCACGGATTGTCCGTTCTCGTTACCGATGACCGGGGACAGGAAATTACCCGAGTGCGAATCGGCCGTAAGCTTTTATTCGCGCGCAGGCGAATATCTTTGTCCGGTAAAGCAATGCGCGCCATTGCCTATTTCGGCAACCCACAGCACGCGCCGACCTATGGCCGGGTACGAGCGGCTCGGGACTCCTGGTGATCAGGGGCCAACTCGGCCATCACCGCCAGCCGAACAGCTTGAGCGGGAGAGCGGGTTCCCAGCCGCGCCAGCATGCGCGCGCGGTGCTCCTCCACGGTGCGTGCGCTGATGCCGAGATCGTAGGCAATCTGCTTGGTCAAGCGGCCCGCAGCGAGCCCGTCGAGCACCTGGCGCTCGCGCGGGCTTAACCTCGCAAGCCGCTTGGCGGCCTTCATCGCTTCGCCGCGGGTAGGCTCCCGGGCTCGCGTAAATGCCGCGTTGATCGCCTCGAGGAGCAGATCGTCATCGAAGGGCTTCTCTATGAAATCCGCGGCGCCCGCTTTCATCGCCCGCACCGCGGTCTCTACGTCGCCTTTCGCGGTCATCACGATCACCGGCAAGTTGAACCCAAGGGAGTTGAGCCGCTCTTGCAGTTCCAGCCCGTCCATTTCCGGCATTAACACATCGAGGAGCAAGCATCCCTCGATAAGGTCGGGCGCTACATCGAGAAATGCGAGCGCCGTCTGATACGAGACCGCGGTCAATCCCGCCGCGCGAAAAATGCGTGCGACCGAGCCAAGGAACGCCGCGTCATCGTCCACGATGTAGACAGTGCGTTCCGGTGGGCCTTCAGAGGGCATTGTTCTCCCCGTTATTGACAGGGGTGGCGAGCGCAAAGCATACGGTCGCACCATCGGCGCAAACCGCCTCGCTTCCCTTGTTCTTTGCTACGCCGACGCGCATGACCTTACCGCCGCAAGGCCTCCGAAACATCAGCTCCGGCGTTCCGCAAGGCCATGTGAATATAGCTAAGGAGTTCCTCGTCGCTAAACGGCTTGGCGAGGTAAGCAACCGCCCCGGCCTTCAGCGCCTGGGCGCGCGCGTTATCGTCCGTGAAAGCCGTGATGAAGATGATCGGGATTCCGTAGCCCGATCCGACGAGGCGTTTTTGCAACTCGAGCCCGTTCATGTCAGGCATATGGACGTCTAGGACAAGGCACGATGTCTTCGCCAAGCGGTCGGAACCGAGATATTCCGCTGCCGAGGCAAAAGTCTCAACGGCGAAGCCATACGACTTCATCAGGCGGCGGACGGCTTTCCTTATAGAATCGTCGTCGTCGACGATCATGACGATTGACTGATTACCGGTCATAGGCTTGCTCCTGCGGCCAACGGCAAGGTGAAGCCGAAGACGGCGCCAAAGGGAGATCCAGATTCCGCCCACAACTGACCGTTATGGGCTTGAATGATCGTATTACTGATTGCGAGCCCCATTCCCATCCCCTCGGGTTTCGTCGTGAAGAAGCTGTCAAAGATACGATCCCGATTTGCCGGGTCAAGACCAACGCCGGAATCCGCCACGTTGACGATGACGTTGCCCTGATCGTTGAGCTGAGACCGAACCGTCAACTTGCGGGGGCGATCCATGACGGCGCGCATCGCGTCGATACCATTCATGACGAGGTTGAGAACGACCTGCTGCAACTGAACGCGATCGGCCATGATCACCGGAAGGTTTGGATGCAGCTCCGTCAGGACAGAGACGCGGTGTCGATGTAGCTCATCACGGGTAAGCGCAAGCACTTCCGCGATCGCGCGGTTGACATCCACCTTCCCGCGTTCCGGCGCGGAGTTCTTCGACATCGCACGGATGCGACTGAGCACCTCGCTCGCGCGCCTGCCGTCGCGGACGATCTCGCCAACCGCGTCCTTGACCTCGTCCAGATCGGGCGGCGAGAAGCCAAGGAAGCGTTCGCAAGCCTGTCCGTTGGTGATGATTGCCGAAAGCGGCTGATTGATCTCGTGGGCGATCGATGCCGAGAGCTCACCCATCACCGTCAATCGCGTGGCACGCGACAGCGCCTCCCGCGCGTCTTGCCAGGCCATTTCCGCGCGCTTGCGCTCCGTGACATCCTCGACGAGGGTGGGGATGCCGGGGATAGGACTGTTCGGATCGAGGGCCCGTGCGGTGCTGACGCGGACCCAGATCACCTTGCCATCCTTACGGCGATACCGCTTCTCAGCCTGGTAGTCTTGGCGCTTGCCGCTCTGCGCGTCCTGGATCATCTGCTGCGTGGCCTGGCGGTCATCTTCATGCGTGATATCAACCGGGCCGAGCGACTGCAGTTCCTGCTCGGTGTAGCCAACCATCTTCTGAAATGCCTCGTTGGCGGTGGCGAAGTGGTTCTGCTGATCCATGATGGTGATACCGACCGCCGATGCCTCGAACATGCTACGCCAGCGCTCCTCGCTCGCGCGGAGCGTTGCTTCGGTATTACGGCGCCGAACGACTTCCTCCTGGAGGTCCGCAGTGCGGGCGGCGACGCGCCGCTCAAGCTCCGTATTCATCTCGCGCAGCGCGGCTTCGGCGCGTTGCCTCTGAGTGATTTCTTCACCAAGGAGCTTGTTTGCCCGCTCAAGCTGCCCCGTGCTGGGCAACGCCAACGCCAGCGGCATCACCTTCCAGATTGCGATCGCGGTGCCGATGGAAAGCAGGGCCGTGACCGCTTTGATGCCGCCATCGACCCGATAGTCCGGAAACCACAGGGTCCAGACGCTCATGGCATGCGTCGTGCCACAGGCAAGAATGAAGAGACCCGTCAGCACGAAGATGGCCGGAAATGCCAGATCGG
>JAQGKC010000270.1 GCA_028290305.1 Bradyrhizobium sp. | reverse complement strand
CGGCGCGGAGCCCGTACGTGAAAGGATGGGCGATGCGTCGCCTCTTCGACGCTGCCGGGAAGATCTGGAACTTGCAGCCGCTGCGGCGGGAAATTGGCAAACGCGTGGATCAGTCGAACGCTCTCCTTCGCCAGCGCGAGCACGAAGACGTCGTGCGGGGACGTCATCGCCCGTATCAGTGGCGTCAGGTGAAATCGGTCCGCCACTTCGGCCAACGGCTTCGGCCGGTTAGGCAGGCGGAACGTCTGCATCATGCCTATCGTGGCCAGTACTCCCAACCCGCTCGCCTGATAGTGCCAGAACGACTCGATCGGATCTGGTTTTGCGCGCTGCAGCTTTCTGATCTTGTCCTCATTCTGGACGTCATGTTCAGGCCCCGCGAGCTGCTCGAAACGCTCCTCGAAAGCGCTGATGTCCTTCTTGTCGGTACCGGCTTCCTTCAATTGCAACAGGGCTTCCCTGGCGATGTCCTTGAAAGCGGTGCGATTAAGCTTCGCGTCATCGCCCAAGGGAGAGGTCGGGATGTCCAGGGAAACGCATGTTTCGCCCTTGATTTGCGCAAGGGCCTTGAACTCCGCGAGCGTCGGAATCTCGATGTGAAGCATCGGCCCCTCGTTTAGCGGCGGCGCGGAGACATTCGCTTTTTGCGATACTGGTCGACGCGCCGCACGCCGGCATTGATGGCCGTCAATCATGGCGGCCAACCCAATGCCCACGCGAAAAAACAAGTAGCGGCAAATCCGATCAAAGCGTGACCCCATTCCAGCAACCCCCAGTCCCACATCAATTGGCGCACCGGCGAGACCGCCCTCCCCGGCGGCAAAGCGCAGAGCCAGACGTTGACCGGCATTATCACGAAATAGGCATATGGCCAGCTCGCCAGGATCGTGCTGCCACCAATGATCCAGCGGACGTCGCCGTTGGTCTTGAACTGGACGAAAGCGAGAATTGCCGAGATGACGGCAAAGACCGACAAAATCAGGGTACCGCGGCGGTTGCTCACGCTCCATTCCTTGATCATCTCGGGGCCGGCGAGCTTCAGCCGAGCAGGCTGCTCGACAAGGCAGATATAAATCGCCGCACCCAGGAAGCTGGCGGCGGCAGCGTAACCGTACAAGCCTGGCCGCATAGTGTTGCCTCCTGATCCGGATGGTTGCCCAATCAATGCGACATGAATACCGGAACAGTCATCGACTTCAGCATATCGCGGGTCACGCCGCCGAGAATGAGTTCGCGCAGCTTGGCGTGGCCGTAACCGCCCATCACGATCAACGTTGCGGAAATATCGGCGACATAGGACAGGATGGCGCTGCAGACGTCGATGTCGGCTGGCGGAATGGTCTCGATCTGGACCTTGACGTATGGCGCGCGAGATGTTTCGCCATTTCAGCGCCGCGAATGACGTTCGGGGCGGTGTTCGTCTTTTCGTTCAGCACGATCAGCACGTCGACCGCCGTCGCCTTGACCAGTAACGGCAGCCCGTCGTTGATGGCGCGCGCCGCTTCGCGGCTGCCGTCCCAGCAACACACCACGCGGTCGAGCTTTAATCGTCCTTCCGGATGTAGGGCACCACGAAGAGCGGACGACCGGACTCGAACAGGCAAGCCTCGATCATGTCATCATTGTCCACGCCGTTCGCCTCGGATTGCATGAACACGCTGAGATCAAAACGCCGGGCGAGCGTCGACAGGATCCGGGGCGTGGCCGCCCCCAGGGTCTTGAGCAGACGCTGCTCCGCGGAAACAAGACTGCGGCGGGCGGCGGCATCGAAGCGTTCAATCGCGGCGAGAGCGGCCTTCTCGCTCTCGGCGATCGCCTGCGCCAGGATATCGGGTGGAATTTGCAGCATCACATAACCGGGAAACTCTGGCGTATAGGCGAACGCAACTCCGGCGACATGCGCGTCAATTCCGCGATGCTGATTGCAAAATCGCGCGCCGGGTCGCGCGCGATCCGATGCTCCAGATTGACGACAATATCCTTGATCATCGCAATGCTCCCGCGGAGGACGTAAGGCCGTTTGCATGTCGAGGTCCGCGCTGTCGCAAGCATTGATGGCGGTCAACGTGCCGGTTCACTCGTTCATCAATGTGAAGATCGGGCCTCTCACTCACTTATCGGGAACCAAATCAGCTCATCGGGGTTAGCGGGTTACCGTTCCGCAAGCCTACGCGTTTCCCACGTCTGCAGCTACCTGCGCGATTCGCTGCCTTTGGGTTGTCTGTATTTCGTCGCGATCTCCCTTGGTTTGCCGAATGTTTCGACTCGGTCCAGGGAGCCCATGCCGCATTATTATTTTCACTTCCGGACCGGATCATCGATATTCGAGGACGAAATCGGCGAGGTATTTGCGCATGACACCTCGGCGCTGCAGCAAGCCAGGCGGATAGCCCTCGAACTGGCGCGAGGTGGTGAACCGATGAATTCCGCAATCATTGTAACCGCGGACGACCGCCAACTTTTCGAAGTTCCGCTGTCGGAGAACGACAGCTAGGACGGCCGCCGCAGGAGCGAGAGCCCCGGTGCTTTGCTCGACCCGCACCTGCTCAGTAGCAATCCTCTACCCGGCGAAAGTGCCAACCCCATCCGTCCCAGAAGCGTTCGCGCCGGACGACGCATCGCGGCCCGAAATAGACCGGTTCGTACGCGTAAACGTAATAGGGCCTGGGTGCCGCGAGCGCAGCGCCGATCAGGGCTCCTGCCGCCAAACCGCCGATAACGGGGGCGACGGGAAAGCCACGGTGCCATCGAGCGTCTGCCGCCGTCGGGCTCGCAACCGCACCGATTGCCATTGTTGCACCAACCGCGAGTGTGGCCAGAGTTTTTTTCATCACACGACTCCACTTCTTCGTTGACGTCCGAGATCGACCACTTCCCGGACGCAAGGTCCGCATCCGCCTTGAATGTAACGCTTCGACACAGCCCGGCCTTGGCGTCCGTCAACAATCGGCCGCCGTTATCGAACGGCCAAGTTGCCGCGCTTGCGCCGGCAGTCAAGAAAGACGATCCGGAATTGATCGCCGTCATGGCGCCGAGCCGCATGCTGCTACGGAGCAAGTGCCCTTGGTCCAGCCCACAGGAGAATATCGATGGCCGTAACGCTTAACCGACGCGCATTTGAGCACGCAAAAGAGCTCATCAGCGATGGAAAATTCGTATACGACGAGCGCGATGACTGGAGCGAGCACCAGCCGTCCGCGCAGCAGGAGAATGAATTCATCCAGCGCCACGGCTTTGCCGAATACGGCAAATGGCATTTGGGGATCAACGACGAAAAGCCTGAGGATACCAAGGGACACTATGAATTTCCCTATGGGGATTTCAAAAACGTCCATCGCTGTGGCTTATTGGCTGCAGAAAGCCGCGCGGGCCAATACAAGCATTTCGACATCGAGAACGCTGCAGCACACTTGCATGGAATGCTTGACGCCCGGAAAGGCGCGTCGTCGAAACGCTCCCACACAACTTCCCCTGGGAAGGCAGCGCGCGGGTCCCGGAATCCAGTGCGGTGACCCGCTCCCCCTCTCAGCGGTTTACGACCCAAAACACCAGGCTGAACAGCAGGCTCAGCAGCAAACACGTCATCAGCGGGAAGTAGAATGTCACATTTTCCCGTTCAATCACGATGTCGCCGGGCAGCCGTCCCAACCCGATCCGGCTCAGAACGGGCCAAAGCAAGCCGGCCACCAGCAGTACAAGGCCGAGCACGATCAGAAAGCGCGCCATCGCCGGTAGTCCTTGCCCGATCCTGCGTCAATTTTCCCGGCGCTGGCCGAACAATTGCAGCAGCATCATGAAAAGATTTATGAAATCGAGATAAAGCGCGAGCGCGCCGAGCACCGCCTTTTTGTCCGCGATTTCAACCGTGTCTGACTCGAGATACATTTCCTTGATGCGTTGCGTGTCGTATGCGGTAAGGCCAACGAAGGGCATCACCTTCTAGATTGCGATCGCGGTGCCGATGGAAAGCAGGGCCGTGACTGCTTTGATGCCGCCATCGACCCGATAGTCCGGAAACCACAGGGTCCAGACGCTCATGGCATGCGTCGTGCCACAGGCAAGAATGAAGAGACCCGTCAGCACGAAGATGGCCGGAAATGCCAGATCGG
>JAQGKC010000245.1 GCA_028290305.1 Bradyrhizobium sp. | reverse complement strand
GCTTGCTCTTCCAGCCGAGCCCCTGATCCTCGATGGCCGCGCCTTCCGGCTCGACGCCAATCAGCGATGGATCGCCAGCACCGTGGGTCTTGCCGAAAGTGTGACCGCCGGCGATCAGCGCCACGGTTTCTTCGTCGTTCATCGCCATGCGGAAGAACGTTTCGCGGATGTCCTTCGCTGAACCAATTGGATCCGGATTGCCGTTCGGGCCTTCCGGATTGACGTAGATCAGGCCCATCTGCACCGCGCCGAGCGGTTCCGCCAGCTGACGGTCGCCGCTGTAGCGTTCGTCGCCCAGCCAGGTGCCTTCGGGACCCCAGTAGAGCTCTTCAGGCTCCCATGTATCGGCGCGGCCGCCGGCAAAGCCGAACGTCTTGAAGCCCATCGATTCGAGGGCGACGTTGCCGGTGAGGACAAACAGGTCGGCCCAGGAAATTTTGCGGCCATACTTCTGCTTGATGGGCCACAGCAGGCGGCGCGCCTTGTCGAGGTTGGCGTTGTCCGGCCAACTGTTGAGCGGCGCGAAGCGCTGCTGACCGGCGCCGGCGCCGCCGCGACCGTCGGTGATGCGGTACGTACCGGCGCTATGCCACGCCATGCGGATGAACAGTCCGCCATAGTGACCGAAATCGGCTGGCCACCACTCCTGCGAATCCGTCATCAAGGCATGCAGGTCCTTGATCACCGCATCGAGGTCGAGGCTCTCGAATTCCTTGGCATAGTCGAAAGCTTCGCCCATCGGATCGGCGGCGGGCGCGTTCGTATGGAGCGCGCCAATATCGAGGTGCTCTGGCCACCAGTCGCGGTTTCTGTGTCCGTGGCTGCCGCCAGTGACTGGGCATTTGCCCGCGCTATTGTCAGTTTTTGCGTCCATGTTTCTTCTCCGATTGTGTTCTGTACTGTTCTTCGCGTTTTTACATATCGAGCGATTGTGACTTCCGGATGCAGTCGCCGACGAGATCGCACCCCGCCTTCGGTGCAGAATTTCAGAGCGGAACGGTGCACATCACGCTGTGCCTCGGCCGCACAGGTCGCCGGCTGTAGTCGATAGATAATTGGGGCGGTCAGCCATCGCTGCTATTCCTTCCCGGAAGGTGGGGGCTGGGCGCATTTGACCAAGGGGAGACCCGCAGCGGCATTGACCTGGAACAACCATGTCGGCCCGGATCCGCGGGGTTGGTGCCTCTCGCCAAATTCGCTTAAGCTACCTTGGAAGATATCTAACATCAGGTCCAGTCGAATTGTCTTGAGCTCTCGATCAGTTTATCTGATCGACATGAGCACCCTTCGGCAACGTCGTTATCTCTCGGCGCTGGCCAAACACGGCCATTTCGGTCGCGCGGCCGAAGCCTGTGCCGTGACTCAGCCCGCGCTGTCGATGCAGATTCGCGATCTCGAGCGGACCCTCGGTGTTGCAGTGGTGGAGCGGCGGCCGGGCGATGTGATGCTGACCGATGTCGGACGCGAAATTGCCCGGCGCGGCGAGGACGTCCTCACGGCTTCGCGCGATCTGGTCGATTTCGCCCGGCATCGCAGCGGCCTATTGACGGGCCGGCTGACGCTGGGCGTGATTCCGTCGCTGGCGCCCTATTTGCTGCCGCGGATTCTGCCGCTGCTGCAAACCCGATTCCCGGAACTGCGCTTGGAGTTACGGGAGACCCAAACCAGGCAATTGATCGAGGAGATCAAGAGCGGTGCGCTCGACGCCGCGATGCTCGCGTTGCCGGTGGGCGAGCCCGACATCGATACGATGGCCCTGTTCGAGGATCTGTTTCTGCTCGCGGTACCCGCGGACGATCCGCGTGCGGAGACCACCCGGGTTGCCGCCGAAGACATCGATCAGAGCCGGTTGATCCTGCTTGAAGATGGGCACTGCCTGCGCGATCAGGCGCTGGCATTTTGCGCCACCGCTGCGCGGGGCCGCGCGTCAGGCGTCGGCGGCACGGCGTTCGGCGCCAGCAGTCTGACTACCGTGATGCAGATGGTCGCCAACGGCTATGGCGTCACGCTGATTCCGCAAATCGCGGCTGACGTCGAGCAGCGCGACGACAGGGTGAAGCTATTGCGTTTGCAAAATCCCCAGCCCGGCCGCAGCATTGGACTGGCGTTCCGCCGCACCTCGCCGCGCAAGGCGGATTTTGCGGCGCTGGGCGAGGTGGTGAAGCAGAGCCTTGATAGTTCGCCGGCGAAGACAGCGAGCAAGAAATCTACCTTGCGATCCTAGAGCGTTTTCCAGCGAAGTGGATACCGGTCAGCGTGAAGAGAACGCGCCAAAATAAAAACTAGAGCCTCCGTTCCGATTCAATCGGAACGGAGGCTCTACATCTAGACACCCAACGTGCCCGCTTTTGCCGCGGCATAGCGCTCCGCAACCTTGCCCCAGTTCACGGTATTCCACCATGCCTTGAGATAATCGGCGCGGCGGTTCTGGTAATTAAGATAATAGGCGTGCTCCCAGACATCATTGCCGAACAACACGCGCTTGCCGTCCATGATCGGAGTGTCCTGGTTCGGTCGGGTCTCGATCGCGAGCTTGCCTTCCTTCGTGACCGTCACGAACACCCAGCCTGAGCCGAACTGGCGTCCGCCCGCGGCGTTGAAGTCGGTCTGGAATTTTTCCAGGCCGCCGAGATCGCGATCGATCGCCGTCAGCACTTCGCCTCCAGGCTTGCCGCCGTCCGGTCCCATGATCTCCCAAAACATGGTGTGGTTGGCGTGGCCGCCGAGATTGTTACGCACCGCAAGTTTGATGTCGTCGTTCAGCGCATTCAGGTTGCCGAGCACGTCCTGCACGGCATGTGTTGCGATTTGTGGATTCGTCCTGGCGAGATCATTGAGGTTGGCGACATAGGCGCCATGGTGCCGGTCATGGTGGATTTCCATGGTCCTGGCGTCGATGTGCGGTTCGAACGCACCGATCGGGTAGCCGAGAGGCGGAACCATGAATGGACCTGTCGCCGCAGGCGCTGCTGCCGGAGCAGCGGCGGGCACCTGAGCAAACCCAACGCGCAACGTAGATGCGACGGCCGCCATACCTGCCGCCGCACCGAAAAAAACACGACGCGATTGTGATGACATGAAATCCCTCCTGGGAGTGACGAGCCAGCGTTGCTCAATTCGGATCATCTAGTTCAGCGGGCAGGCGCGGCGAATAAATTCGCGTTCAAACTTTCGTGGCTTGATATCTCCGGTCTCGGCGCTGCGGCGTAAGCGCACGCGCTCGCATTACGGCAAACAAAAAGGGCGGCTGAATGCCGCCCTTTTGCTATTCGCTACTCGCTGTTCGCCGACTTACTCGCCGGCGGCTTCGCGCGGCGCTTCCGTCTTCTGCTTGGCCTCGAGGTCTTCGCCGGTGACCTGATCGACCGCCTTCATCGACAAACGCGTCTTGCCGCGATCGTCGAAGCCGAGCAGCTTGACCTTGACCTTGTCGCCTTCCTTGACGACGTCGGAGGTCTTCTGCACGCGGTTGGTCGCGAGCTGGCTGATGTGGACGAGGCCGTCCTTGGCGCCGAAGAAGTTCACGAACGCACCGAACTCCATCACCTTGACCACGGTGCCGTCATAGATCTGGCCGAGTTCCGGATCGGACGCGATCGACTTGATCCACTTGATCGCGGCCTTGATCGATTCGCCGTCGGCGGAGGCGACCTTCACGGTGCCGTCGTCATCGATGTTGACCTTGGCGCCGGTCTTCTCGACGATTTCGCGGATCACCTTGCCGCCCGTGCCGATCACTTCGCGGATCTTGTCGGTCGGGATCTTGAAGGTCTCGATGCGCGGCGCGTATTCGCCGAGTTCGGCGCGCGCAGCGGTCAGGGCCTTCGACATTTCGCCGAGGATATGGATACGCCCATCCTTGGCCTGGCCGAGTGCGACCTTCATGATCTCCTCGGTAATGCCGGCGATCTTGATGTCCATCTGCAGCGAGGTGATGCCCTGGTCGGTGCCGGCCACCTTGAAGTCCATGTCGCCGAGATGATCCTCGTCGCCGAGGATGTCCGACAACACCGCAAAACGCGAACCTTCCAGAATGAGGCCCATGGCGATACCCGCCGTCGGCCGCTTCAAGGGAACGCCCGCATCCATCAGCGCCAATGAGGCGCCGCAGACCGACGCCATCGACGACGATCCGTTCGACTCGGTGATCTCCGAGACCACGCGCACGGTGTAGGGGAATTCGTGATGCGGTGGCAGCACCGGGTGGATCGCGCGCCAGGCGAGCTTGCCGTGGCCGATTTCGCGCCGCTTGGTGCCACCCATGCGTCCGGTCTCACCGACCGAATAGGGAGGGAAGTTGTAGTGCAGCAGGAACTGCTCCTTGTAGGTACCCGACAGGGAGTCGATGTACTGCTCATCCTCGCCGGTACCGAGTGTGGTCACCACCATCGCCTGGGTTTCGCCGCGGGTGAACAGCGCCGAGCCGTGGGCGCGGGGCAATATGCCGACCTCGGCGATGATGTTGCGGACCGTCTTGGAATCGCGGCCGTCGATGCGCTTGCCGGTATCGAGAATGTTCCAGCGAACGATCTTGGCTTCCAGTTCCTTGAACACGCCGGCGATGCGCAGCTTGTCGTATTTCGGCTCCTGGCCTTCCGGAAAGTAATGCGCCATTACTTTTTCCTTGGCCTTGCCGACTGCGTTGTAGCGATCCTGCTTGACCGCGATCGCGTAGGCCGAGCGCAGATCGGTCTCGATCAGCCCGAGCATTTCCTTTTCCAGCGCGCTTTCGTCGACGATCTTGACTTCGCGCGGTTCCTTGGCGGCCTTCTCGGCGAGTTCGATGATGGCGTTGACCACGGGCTGGAAATGCCGGTGTCCGAACATCACGGCGCCGAGCATGATGTCTTCGTTAAGCTCCTTGGCTTCCGATTCCACCATCAGCACCGCGTCGGCGGTGCCGGCGACCACCAGGTCGAGCTGGGTTTCGACCATTTCGTCGAGCGTCGGGTTGAGCACATATTCGTCGTTGACGAAGCCGACGCGGGCCGCACCGATCGGGCCCTTGAAGGGCGCGCCGGACAGCGTCAGCGCCGCGGAGGCGGCGACGACGGCGAGAATGTCGGGATCGTTTTCCATGTCATGCGACAGCACGGTGACGACGACCTGGGTCTCGTTGCGCCAGCCATCGACGAACAGCGGGCGGATCGGGCGGTCGATCAGGCGGGAAACCAGGGTTTCCTTTTCGGTCGGCCGGCCTTCGCGCTTGAAGTAGCCGCCGGGAATGCGGCCCGCGGCGTAGGTCTTTTCGATGTAGTCGACGGTCAGCGGCAGGAAGTCGACGCCTTCGCGGGGCGCCTTGGCGGCGACCACGGTGGCGAGCACGACGGTCTCGCCATAGGTGGCGAGCACGGCGCCGTCGGCCTGACGGGCGATCTTGCCGGTCTCGAGCTTGAGCGGACGACCGCCCCAATCGATTTCGACGGTGTGAACATTAAACATGGTGGTTTTCTTTCATGGGTTCACGAAAGCATGGCGCCGAAAACACAAAAGCCATGCGCAAGACGGCAAGAAGCTGCTCGCGTAAACCCGCGAAA
>JAQGKC010000232.1 GCA_028290305.1 Bradyrhizobium sp. | reverse complement strand
GTCCTCGCACGAAAAATAACGGCTTTGCATTCGCGTGATTCATCGGGTCTTCTTGTCCTGTCCCGTGCTCGCAAGAGGGGCGCTTCGCGGTCGTCACGGACGTTGAGCGCGGGATGCGATGGACGCGATATGTCGTGAGACGAACGACATCTCGCGGACGGCGAAATCGCGTGGTCCTGGCGCCCCGACGCTGGCGTCAAGTTCGCAGAGACGCTTTGGCGTCTTGCGGATGACGGTGGCAAGAAAGCCCGGTCACCGGGAAGAGCACGAAGGACCCCGTTAAAACCATTGCGCAGGGAATGCCGGAGGCGGGCTCAAGCGGTCGTCGCAACACTGGTTTTTTTCACTTGGGACAGCAACTCGTCAAGCGCCTCCGCAGGGGTTTTCCATCCCAGTGTCTTTCTCGGTCTGGCATTGAGGGCTGCTGCCACTGCGGATATCTCATCAGCGTCGTAGATGCTCAGATCTGTGCCTTTCGGGAAGTATTGTCGGAGCAGCCCGTTGGTGTTCTCGTTGGTGCCGCGCTGCCAGGGGCTTCTTGGATCGCAGAAGTAGACCTGGATTCCCGCATCGATCTTGAGACGACTGTGCTGAGCCATTTCGGTCCCCTGATCCCAGGTCAGCGAACGACGCAATTCTTCGGGCAAGGTGATGATGGTGCGCGTGATCGCATCGCGCACGGCTTCAGCTCCGTGTCCCGAGAGCGCAGGTCCGTCCTTGGCATGTGGACCTTCGCCAGGCCCCTTCAACCGAGGAAGATGCAGGAGCATCGTAAAGCGCGTGGTGCGTTCGACCAGCGTGCCGATTGCCGAGCTACCAGAACCAACAATCAGATCTCCTTCCCAATGTCCCGGCACTGCTCGATCTGCGACTTCAGCCGGACGCTCGCTGATCATGATCTCTGGCGATACAAAGCCTTTGCTTCGCTTGCTCGGGCGCGCCCTGGGCATTCGTAACGCGCGTCCTGTTCGCAAGCAGGCCGTCAGCTCGCGACCCAGCGTTCCACGGCCCTGAACAAAAAGCGCTTGATAAATGGCTTCGTGGCTGATGCGCATCGTATCGTCATCCGGGAAGTCGATCGGCAAGCGCCGGGCAATCTGCTCCGGGCTCCAGGCTTTCGTCCATCGCCGATCCTGGCACAGGGCCGGCCGGCGGTCTTTCCACCTGATGGCGCGACCACGAACGCGAGAGCCGCTTGGCGGCGCGACAACTCCGGCAAGGCGTTCTTCCACATAACTGCGCAAGGCGACGTTGAGCGCAAGCTTGGTCGGCTTGGGGCGGCGGGCCGATCGATCTGCGTGCCACTGAGCGGCCGTCGCCCGATAAGCCATTTTGCCGCCGTGGGTGGCTGCATTGCGATCAAGCTCTCGGGAGATTGTCGAGCCAGCCCGCCCGAGGCGACGCCCAATCTCCCGTATGGAATGACCCTGCGCATTGAGAAGCGCAATCTCTTCGCGCTCCGCAAACGACAGGTACCGCCCAGAGAGCGGCTTTGCCGAAGATCTGAACACCGCTGGTGGAATGCCGCCTGCCTTTCGGAACAATCTAGGTCCGACAGCTTGTGACACTCCAGCCTCGACCGCAGCATCTTCGCTGTTCAACCCCGCGGCAATCCCCCGCCAAAACAGCTCCTGTTCAGCACGCCCTGCAACCGGCGGTCGTCCCAACGAGCCCAGCCGGGCCCGTGTTGATCGCTTCTTTCGAGTGCGCATCGCAACCTCAGTATCTGGAGTGTTGCGACGACCGAATGAATCCGCCCCCGGCCTTCCCTGCGCAATGGTTTTACGGCTTATACGCGATCTCCCCGGTGTGCCGGGCTTGTTAGCCACCGTCGGTCACCGGTCTCATTGAGACCAGCGACCTTGGCGCCAGCGTCGGGGCGCCAGGACCACGCGATTTCGCCGTCCGCCGCATCGCCAGTCGTCTTGCGCAACAGCGCCTGACCATGCCGCGTCCATCGCATCCCGCTCCCAACGTTCGTGACGATCGCGAAACGCCCCTCTTATCGAGGCGGGACGACAGGAGTAGTCACCAATTTCGGAAAAAACGAAAGCGGAATATTTTTGCGCGCGGGACTGGACAGGCCAAATCAGTTTGAACATCCAAGTGAAATTGGATTTTTCGCGCACGTGATTTTCGACTGTCCAAAGATCGCAATGAGCGAGGCGAGGTCCGGAAACGCAACCGATTCGCCCGTCGGGCAGTGACTTTCGGAGGCATCGGCGCTGCCTACTCTCATGAGTTCGACGGCACGAATTGTCCGCTATCCGTCCGATCGCGAACTCGCCGCCAACTCGGCCCGATGTCGCCGTTGTGCCAACAGGCGACCCCTCCTACCCACGCGGCCCCCAGAGAATGACGGCTGCGCCGATCAGACATATGGAAGCGCCCGCGACGTCCCAGCGATCCGGACGCGCACTCTCGACCACCCAGAGCCAGACAAGCGAACCGACAATGTAGATGCCGCCATAGGTAGCGTAGGCGCGTCCCGCCGCCTCGGTCTCGACGAGCGTCAACAAGTACGCAAACAGGATGAGCGAGAATACGCCTGGAAGCAGCCACCAGATGGGCTTGCCGAGGCGCAACCAGCTCCAAAACGCAAAGCAGCCAGCGATTTCGGCGACAGTAGCACCAACATAAACGATAGCGGTTTTCATGAGTCGAACTTCTCACGGCAACCGCTGCTGTTCAAGGCAGCGGCTCAAATCGTCGCGGTGTCAGACCCGCAGCATTCGAATAAGGGGCTTCTCAAGCAGCGGCCATAACACTGCGACCGTCAATAACACTGTCGCCGCCCCCATCATGAAGAGCGTTGATATGGCTGGCTTGCGGCTCGTGCGGAGCGTCTGCCACGCAATCCAACCCCATGCGCCTACGACCGAGAGGATGGCAAGGATGGTGATCCACAAATGCATGTTGACGAACCACGCCAACAAAGGTCCGATACTGGCGAGAACCGTTGCCGGGAGTGCAAACGGCAAGACGCAACATACGCCACAAGCAACTGCACCAGTCGAAAGCGTCGCGGCCGTGACGCCTGCGGCCTTCGAACCCGGCGGCTCCTTTGAAGGGGTCTTCACGACGGATGCCGAAGGGGCGCACGCGCGGGACGATAGTGCGGGCGCGTTCGCCACAAATTGCTCAAACAAGGTGTCCGCAGCCTCGCGTACCCATTCGGGTGCGGTGACAGTGAGGCGGATTTCGTTTCCTGCCTCGTGTAGTTCAAAGGCAAGGAATGCGCAGCACGCCTGTTCGTTGCGGACCATCTCGTGCACCCGCTCGCGCGCTTCCGGTGCATAGTTCAATTCTAGTACAAGATCGCGACGCTCGTATTTCCGGAGCGCGTCTTTGTTCAAGGCGGCAATCCAGGCAAGCCGGTCTTTAAACTTCCCAGGCGCAAGCGTGCAGGCAATGAGCGGTGCTTCAACAATCGTCATGGCAGTCTCCTAGTGCCGGTGGTCAGATCAGAGCTTGCCTTGACCCTACATCCTCAAGTAACTTGAGGTTCAAGCAGAAAGAAATCGCGGAAAATCAGATAGATGGGAAATCTTAAGATCGGCGCTCTAGCCAAGCAGATCGGCACGAATGCGCCGACGATCCGGTATTACGAGGAAATCGGACTGCTTCGGTCGGCGGGCCGTCAGGCTGGCAATCAGCGCGTCTACAGCGATGCCGATGTAAAGAGCCTGACGTTCATCAGGCGCTGTCGCGAGTTTGGCTTCTCCATCGATCAGGTGCGCTCTCTTGTGGCACTGGTGCAAGACCCTACTAGCTCCTGCACGGATGCGCGTGACCTTGCGCAGGAGCATTTGGTCGCGGTGCGCGCAAAACTTGCGGAATTAAAGGCATTGGAGCGCAGTATCGCGGCTTTTGTCACGAGTTGTGATGCATCCTGCGCGGGCGGCGCGGGACCCGATTGTGTGATCCTCGATGATTTGTCGAAACGGCGCACAGAAACGCCCAGTACTTCAGAAGGCCGAAGTTCGAAGATTAGTGCGTGTTCGTAGAGCCGAAGGCGTGTTCGCGCCTCGCTAACCTCATGTCCGCTTTGGGTCCAGGCTGTGTGAAAACTCGCGCGCTCGCCGATGGCGCAGAATGTTTTTCTCAACCGTCATACTGAACGGAGGCAGCACGCCTCTCATGCATCCAGAAATGCAATTTAGAAGAATTGTGTT
>JAQGKC010000166.1 GCA_028290305.1 Bradyrhizobium sp. | reverse complement strand
CTGCATAGAGCGTCACGGCCACCTTCGCATCGAATTCGCTGCCGCTCTGGATAGCTGTCGACAAGATGGTTGTCGGGAATGGAATCAGCGCAGCCGTAAGGAGGAGGAAGAGATTGGCGAGGTGAAGACTGCGGTCGCAGTAGCGCACCCTAGCGAACACTGCCCGATGGTTAAGCCAGATGACGCCAGCGTACCAAAACGAGGCGAGGAAGGCGATGTAACTTGCCCATTGCGCGGCTAGCCTCTCGAGCAGTTGGCCTGACGCATGCTCCGGCCGTATGATTTCCGCGACCAGAAGGGTGATGGTGATCGACAGCACGCTGTCGCTGAATGTCTCCAGCCGATCGGTTTCTGCCAGCCGCACATGCGGCCATGGCGAATCCTCGCGGGGTTTGGCACTTCGGCGAACGTCCTCGTCGGCGGCGCTCATTGGAGCCACAACAAAACAGAAATCCGCGCGGCGGCCATGACAGGCGTCAATGCAGGAGCGGTTGGTGATACGCGGGATTGCTCGGTCTATGGCGGCGATCCGATCAATGCACGTCAACGCATGCCCAATCTCTTGCCCGCAGCTGTCCGTCACGAGAACCGAGAATCCACGCCGGGCGCCATCCTGCGCAAGTTCCCGCGCGAGAACCGCGGCATGGGCGCCGGCACCCTCAGGGTGCGCTTGCCGTCAGACATCTCGGTGGCATGGTAGGTGTTCGTCTTAGCGCGATCTATTGCTTGCCGGAACTGGTGGACGAAGGTCGGGCGGAGCTATTGGCAGTCGACCCGGTTGTGGTCGAATCCGAACTCGAGTCCATTACGATTTCGTGCACTAGTTTTGTGTCCGGATCGATCAAGAGGATGCGATCCGGAAACTTCACGAACAGGAGGTTCTTGACCTCGGGGATCTGGTCGCTGACAGCGCTGGGAACGGATTGCGCGGCCATGGAATCCGGAACCTTGTCTCCGACTTGCGGTTGCGAAGCCGGCGCCGACTGTGACTGTGAACTGGCAAGGCCCTGACTCACCATCCGTTGCTGCGTTGGGTTCAGTTCGGCTTGACCGGAGCCGGGGGTGTTTTGGGCGGAGGCGAGGCCGATGTTGCCGAAAATCGCAAGGGTGATCGCGCTTGCGCGAATAAGTCTGCTCATGACGATCTCCAATTTTGATTGGGGGTCAAGCGCTGTCGGGTAACACGTCGCGCCAACAGCGTGATTAAGCTGCATTGATGGCAGCGAGAAGCATAAAGCGCGTTGACGATCGTCAACATCAGCAAAATTTCCTAGGACAACTTGTGATCATTACAACAGAGCTAAAGGCAAAAGACGCCAACATTATTTTGCCGTTGCGGAAGCCGATGTGGCAGGACATCGTGATCAGAAACTCGGGATCCGGCGGATAACTAGTTTTCCGCTCGGCGGACGCCTCGGAGCAGCTTCAAAACCGTTGTCTATCCCCGGAACAGCCTCTCATTTAACAGGAACCTACTTCTTCAGAAGTGGACGCGGTTTGGTGCTTACGCTCACCGAAGGAACATAGTTTGGCGGAAAAACTTCTATCGGGTGCGCGCTGGCGTTAGCGGCCAAATGGAGCCGCAGGAGCTCGAGCCGCCACGGCAAAATGCGTCCAATATCACTTAGCCAAGGCTCTTCCTTGTGATAGATTTCCAATCCTATCGGAAGCCGCCACCCTGCGCCTTTATAGTCTTCGGCGTTACGGGTGATCTGACTCACCGGCTTGTGATTCCGTCCCTCTACAATCTGGCGGCCACCGAGCTGCTGCCCGAGCCGTTCTGCGTGGTCGGCGTTGCAAGGCGCGGCATGTCGGACGATGCGCTGCGCGACAACCTGATGAAGGGTCTGCGCCAGTTCGCGACGCGCGCCGTGGACGACGAGATCGCGAACCGGCTGCTCGAATGCATCACCTGCGCGGAAGCCGATTCAAGCGAGCCATCTTCGTTTGACCGACTGAAAGATCGGCTTGAGAAACTGGAAGGCGCACGCAACACCCGCGGCAATCGGCTTTTTTATTTGGCGACACCGCCTGGTGCTTTCGCGCCGATCGCGCGCCAGCTCGGCCGCGTCGGCTTGTTGAAAGAAGATCACGGCGCCTGGAGACGGCTGGTGGTCGAAAAGCCGTTCGGGACTGATCTTGCCTCAGCGCGCGCCCTCAACGCGGAGCTCTTGAGCATTCTCGACGAACACCAGATCTACCGGATCGATCACTATCTCGGCAAGGAGACGGTCCAGAACATCCTGGTGTTGCGCTTCGCCAACGGGATGTTCGAACCGATCTGGAATCGACATCATATCGACCATGTGCAGATCACAGTCGAGGAGAAGCTCCCCGTCGTCGCTCACCGAGGCAGCTTTTATGACGAAACGGGGGCGCTGCGGGACATGGTGCCGAACCATCTGTTTCAGCTCCTCTCACTGATCGCGATGGAGCCGCCAACGCGTTTCGATGCCCATAGCGTGCGTTCGGAGAAAGGCGAGGTGCTGGAGGCGATCCAGATCCCGAGCGAAGAGCTGGCCATGAAAAACGCCGTACGGGGCCAGTATACTGCCGGGAAGATCGGCGACACCGAGATTCCAGATTACCGTAAGACCCCGGATGTCAGGCCGGACAGCACCACCGAGACTTACGTTGCGATGAAACTGGACATCGATAACTGGCGCTGGGCGGGCGTTCCCTTCTATCTGCGTACCGGCAAGGCGCTCGCCACGAAGCGCACGGAAGTGGCAATCAAGTTCCGCGAGGCACCGTTTGCGATGTTTCGGTGCACGCCGGTCGAGCAGTTGGCAGAGAACTACCTTGTCATCGGCATCGATCCCACTGAGGGCATCACGCTGCAGTTCAACACGAAAGTGCCAGGACCTACGATCAGAATCGGCGGCGTCCAGATGAAGTTCCACTACAAGGATTACTTCAAGTCCGAACCGGCGACCGGCTATGAGACGCTGATCTATGACTGCATGATCGGCGACAACATTCTGTTTCAACGTGCCGACGACGTGGAGGCCGGCTGGCGGGTGGTGCAGCCTTTCCTTGATACCTGGAAAAAAGCGGGCGCGAAGGGACTGGAATTGTATCCTGCCGGCAGTGAGGGCCCATCGGGCGCGTTCGAATTGTTGAGGCGCGATGGCCGGAGTTGGCGGAAGCTCTGACGCGATGCGCTTGCGTGCTAGAGCGCCGCCGATCGATCGGCGGCTGTAGGACAGTAGCCTTGGTCGGCCGCAATGGTTCGATCGATTGGCTGTGCTGGCCAACATTTGTCTCTGCTGCCTGCTTCGCCCCTCTGCTTGGCGAACTAGCGGCGCAAGCTGAGGCGGTGCCGGATTGACACGGACGGTCCGGTGGCTCGCCTCGGTTGGGTGGTGAGACGCTGCTCGACCTTCATCTACGGTAACTAGGGTCGCTTCGATTTGTGTGGGCCTCCTTAGTGGAATGACGGACTCCAGAGTTCGCAGTCGATAACAGATGCTCACCGGGATAGGACACTTGTCCTCGTGGACGGCTTTTCTGACATGTCGAGACAAAGGCATTAGAAAGTTGACGCCAGTCAAGGCCAGAATCGGTGCTCCCGCGCTAGCATTCAGTTTGTCTCTGAGAGGATCGAGAGATGGACGTCGGTCTTATCGGGCTCGGTCACATGGGTGCGCCGATGGCGCTGAACCTGCTCAAAGCGGGCCATCGCGTCACCGTCTACAATCGCACGCGCAGCAAGGCGGAAGCACTGGCATCGAATGGCGCGCAGCTCACAGAGCGGGACGCCGATGCTTGCCACGGCGATTTGCTTATCACGATGCTGAGCGATGAAGCGGCGGTCGAGAGCGTCGTCTTCGGCAACGATGGCGCGCTTTCCGCACTTGGCCGTAACGAATCCACATCTCCACGAGCACGATCAGCATCGCGCCCAAGCAACTACTTGGAGGCGAATCGCAGGGACTGGTGCTGCCGCCCCACGTCTTCGTAAATGTCACCAGCAACATGGAGCTCGCAGCGGAAGAAGTCTTCGGCCCAGTCGCGCCGATCCTCCGCGTTAATGGCCCAGAAGAAGTGCTGGCTGTCGCTAACGATACGAGATTCCGACTTTCCGGTGCCGTTTTCACGCGCGATCTGCATCGCTGTTTGCATTTTGCCGAGCGGATGAAGGTCGGCATGGCTCATGTCAACGATCAGCCGGTGATCGATCTTCCAACCCGTCCGTTTGGCGGACGGAAGAACTCCGGCATTGGCCGGCTAAACGGGCGCTGGGCGATCGAGGCTTTCACGACGGATCAATGGTTGACCGCGCAACACACGCCGCGGGGCCTTCCTTGGAATGCCAGCGCTGTCCAGGGTCCGTGGTCGTAAAAGGGCTTCGTGCATGAACGCCCTATCCGCAGCCGGCGATTCAGGAAAACCACGCGCCCGATCATACGACACGCCAGGCCGGGTTCTGTTCGATCTCGATCGGGCGCCGAACGTTGAGTTTTCGGAAGTCATCGCCGCCGCTTGGGAAATACGGCCGCCCCTTCAGGATACCGCATGAGCACCTTATGCAAGGCCACTGCGGCAAACGCTCAGGTAAGCCGTTGCCGGCAGATAGCGAACCAGGAGCCCGAGCGCTTCCTGCTGAACATGTCGAGGCGATTGCATATCGGAAAGACCTTCCTCGACTATCTGCGCAATGATCGCCTGTCGGCCATAACGCGGCTGTTGCTGCCGGCCCGCTTACGACCGATGCGAACAGTTCGAGAGGTGGTATTCCAGGAGCGGGTGTTTTCCGGACGAAACGTTCGCGGCGCGAGCACCTACTCGTATGCCCCGGCGGCGCTACTGGCGCCGATTATTGTCAGGAGAACAACCATCAGCAAAACGTCCGCCCACCTGCATTGTTAGGTGGAGCGGCGCAACGGGTCTCGAATGTCGCTGTTCAAACTCCTGTTCGGGCGCCGATTGGCCAACGAGGAATACATCGAGCGTAAGATTGGCGCGTTCGAGGGCGTACCCGCGATGGGTTTGGATGGGCTTGGTTCCTCGTCCTACGGGCCCGAGGCAGCAATGACTGTGCTCATGCCGCTAGGCGCGATCGCAACGGCGTATATCGGTCTGGTAATGCTGCCGATCCTGGCGCTTTTGGCGATCCTCTATGTCTCTTACCGCCAGACGATCCGCGCATATCCGAACAACGGGGGCGCCTATGTCGTTTCGAAGCTGAACCTGGGCACCAATCTCGGGCTGGTGGCAGCCGCCGCGCTAATGATCGATTACGTGCTCAATGTGGCGGTCGGCATCTCTGCTGGCGTTGGAGCGCTCACGTCTGTGGTTCCGTCCCTTCATCCATATACGTTGGCATTATGCCTGCTCATCCTATTCTTGGTCACCATCTTAAACCTGCGCGGCACCGTGGACGCGGGCCGTGCGTGGGCGCTTCCTACCTATCTCTTCACGATAAGCTTTATCCTGATCCTCGCGATCGGCGTACATAAAACGCTCGCAGCCGGCGGTCGGCCGCCGCCAGTCGTCCCGCCAACTCCACTGCCCGATGCGAGGGAGGTGGTCAGCATCTGGTTGTTGCTGCGGTCGTTCGCCGCGGGATGTACAGCCATGACGGGTATCGAGGCGGTCAGCAACGGCGTGAGCGCATTCCGCGAGCCGGCGGTACAGCGCGCGCACCGGACGTTGGGAGCCATCTCCACCATACTCGGCATCCTTCTCGCTGGCACCACCTTTCTGGTGTGGGGCTACGGCATCGGCGCTATGGATCAGACGCAGGACGGATATCAGAGCGTGTTGTCGCAGATCGCGGGCGCGGTGATCGGACATGGTATCTTCTACTATCTCGCGATGGCTAGCGCGCTATGCATCCTTTGTCTGTCCGCGAATACCAGTTTTGTCGATTTCCCGCGAGTTTGCCGCCTGCTCGCCCAAGATGATTTTTTGCCGCGTCCCTTCGCGGTAGTCGGGCGACGCCTGGTGTTCTCAGTCGGCATTCTCTATCTCGCCGCCGCTGCTGGCCTTTTGCTGATTGCATTCCGTGGCATCACTGATCGCCTGATTCCCTTGTTCGCGATCGGCGCCTTTCTCACCTTCACCATGTCCCAGCTTGGCATGGTAGTTCACTGGCGGCGCGAGCTCAAATGCGCGAGGACGGATAGCTATCGTCGAGAGCAGCAGGCCGGTCTCTTGATCAACGCGATCGGCGCCGCGGCGACCGGAATCGCACTTGCAATCATCATCGTTGCCAAATTCACTGAGGGCGCATGGATCACCTTGCTCGTGATTCCGTGCGTGATTGTCCTGTTGAAGATGGTAAAGCGATATTATGTCGAACTCGATGCCCAGCTGCGTGACGACGGCCCCTTGGATTTAAGGGATACGCGCCCACCCGTTGTCCTGGTAGTCACCGAGAAATGGAACCGATTGACCGACCGGGCTCTGCAGTTCTCGCTGCGGCTGTCGCCGGATGTTGTTGCCGTGCACCTGACAAAGCTCGGCGGCCCCGATGTGCGCGAACAGCGCGGGCATCTGCGTCGAAAGTGGTCCGAGGACGTCGAGGCTCCGGCGAGAAGGGCCGGAATCCGGCCGCCTGCGCTTGTGTTCCTGGAGGCGCGCTATCGAAGAATTGAGGGACCCTTGCTTCAGTTCGTCTCAGAGACAGAAAAGCAGCATCCGGAACGCCCGATCGCAGTGCTGATACCCGAAATCGTAAAGGAGCACTGGTGGCAATATCTGTTGCACACTCATCGAGCTCACCGCGTGCGCGCCGCTTTGCTGCGATACGGCGGCTCGCAAGTGGTCGTGATCAATGTTCCTTGGTACCTCGAGGAACCGCACATCGAAGAGGGGCTGGAACAGGAGGA